>CAZJNU010000070.1:0-13786 GCA_964547485.1 uncultured Actinomycetes bacterium | reverse complement strand
TACCAACAAGCCAGACCAGCGCTACCACCTCAGGCTATTTGCCACCGTATACAAAACGTCGTCGAAGACTGCGGGGTCAGTCGTCCGACTGCGACCAAGTACCTTGATGCGCTCACGGACGCCGGGGCCTTGACCAGGGTCAAGGTGGGTCGCGACGTTCTCTTCCTGAACCATTCATTCCTCTCGGTTCTCGCCGACAGGGGTTGAATACCGGGGCGTGCTGCACGGCCAGGGTCAAGCTCGGCGAGTGGGGAAGCCCCTGCCCTCAAGCGACTGGATCGTCAGCGCGGCGCGTGACATCACCGCCTTCTTGTATCTCAAGGCAAACTCGACCTCCGAGCCGGTCCTGCCGGGCTGCTGCACAAATAGCTCCACCACTTCATCGGTGGTGGTGGGAACCCGCTGCACAACAGTGGCAACGAGCGACATCACCTCGTCGGGATGCAGCCCAAGCTGCTCCGCGAGCGAGGCCCAGTCCTGGCCTGTGATCTCATCGAATCTGCGGTGCTTGGCGACCTTCATGGCAAGTCCTGCCCTGTGGATCGAGACCTCTCCCGATCTCACGTTGCGCATCTCGTTCACGAAGTACGGTGCTGCGCTGGACAGGTCGTAGAGGGGTGCGAGCACGACCGAACCTTGGGCAAGTAGGAGGCTGTAGTTCTTCGCATGTGCGTCAGTGGCGGCCATCGCCCAGGCGAGCGCCTGCGCCTCCAGCACACGGCTGACGGCATTCTGCGCGCTAGCCACGGAGAGGTTGCTTCTCAGCATGTTCACGATGCTGGTGATCCCGGGGCCACCGTCGGTCTCATACTTCTTGGAAGGGGGCAGCGACAGGGCTTGGCACAGGTCTTCCTGATGGACGCGCCTGACAGTCTGGTCATCATGGGCAACCCGGTCGTACCGCCGGATGATGATGACGGTCGCGTCGCCGATGGACTGGATTTCGCTCTGCGCAGCAGGTAGTCCCACACGGGCTGCCAGACGCAAACTCAGATGTTCATTGACGGCGTGACCGGGTAGTCCGTCCCAGTACGGCTTCAGGATGTGAGTCGTCGCCTGCGAGCCGAATGGCAGGCCCCAGCGTTCGCCCTCCCGCCTCAGCGCGATCTTCGGTTGCGCCCCCGAGAGCGAGAACATCCCGGCCGCCACCTGTGGGGTCCAGGCCGCAGGATCGAGCTTCAGTTCCGCGAGACGCTCCACCAGTAGCGCGTTATCCAACCAGTCGATCCCACCATCGGCGAGGTCCCCCAGCTCGGACTCCGGAACGAACTGGAAAGCACCTGCAACATCGCGGCCCACATGTCGCAGCAACGAGAAGGGGCTGCCCGCAGACACGTGAAACTGGGTGGCCCAACGATCCAGAACCCCCACGTTGTCAGGCAGTAGATTGCTCAACCAGTTCTGGACACTCTTCCCGTGGTGTTCCTTGAGTGCCAGCGGCATGCTCACCGACAGTGGCGTGGCGTCCTGGTGGCGCTGATAGTCGTCCTCGTAAGTCAGTGTCGGAGTTCCGCTCCGGGACTGTGTGAGCGTTCCGGCCCGCATCCCTTCGGTGACCAGGACGAGTGGTTCACTCACTCATTCACCAGTCGCTTCCATCAGGAGTTCATCTAGGTCGACCCGTTCGAGCTGCGACGTGGCCTTCCGTTGTTCGCGGTGACCCCGGTGGTTGGCAGCGACTCGTTCCGCTTCAGGGTCATCGCCCGGAGGGGTCACTTCTATTGCGGTGCTATCACGCGCCTTTCCCGGGACGCGGCGGCGGGGAGACAGGGGCCTGCGTGGAACTCCTGTCAGCGCAAGTCCGGGCGACGCCGTCAGTCGCAGTCCCAGGACTTCGGACACGCGGAGTACGGACTCCCACGTTGGATTGGCCCTGCCCAGCTCGAGTTTGGTGACCGTGACCCTGGAGATACCAGAGAGCTTCGCAAGTTCCAGCTGAGACATGTCCTGTGCTTGGCGCGCAGCACGCACAGCGGTCCCAAGTGCCCGCTGACTCGTGAGCTCCACTGCTCCTCCATGTTCATTGCTAGCTGCTTGCCTTCATGGCAACTGTACACAGCGCAGAGGTTATGCAAAGTTTACGCTGCATGTCCACTCTGTAAAGTTTACACTACATTGAGGCGCGCGCCGCAGGCACAGAGGACAGCAAGGTCATCGGCACCCGGATGCGGCCGTATCGGCGTGACAGTGCGCCGCTCACGGACGGCGCGCGGTGCGCTGCGCCGAGGCGGTGAGCGGGTTGCTGGTGAGTCTGGTTTCGATTCCGTCGAGAGCATTTTCACCGGAGCGAGAGGCTTGTACTGGGCGCCGGTGTCGGCGTAGAAGTCGTCGGTGACGTGTACGTCGGGGCGTGCCGCGCCGATCCGGCTGGTGAACCTGCTGCTGAGCCGGTCCTCGCTCCACGACCTCGGGCGAAGGGCGCAACTGCTGGCGCGGCTTGTGGAGGTCCAGCGGTTGCGTGCTGGCTACGTCGTGTGGGGACGCCGGCAGCGTCTTGGCCTCTCAGTGAAAAGTTGGCTCCCCGTACTGTTGTTCGAACATCTGATGCTGGCGGTGTATGGCAGCGGCCGGCGTAGTTGGCCAAAGTTGGTGAATCAGCCACCGTGTGTATTTGTTAAACGATCTTCAATGAGGGCACACAGAGCCCTGCAGAGCATTTCTTGCAGCACTACCGGTGCCACTCAGATGTCCGGAAACGGGGGTGGGGTGGCCCGCCTGGGAAAACTCGGATGTCATTGACCTGACCGACGCTGGGAAGACTCTCTCAGGTAGAGATGCACTTCTAGGAAATATCGGATTTCACTTCACAGCGCTGGTGAGTTGTCGCTGTCGGCAAGAGGTTGTGTGGCCGGTTGACGGCAGCAGCAGACCCTCGATCCTGGCTCAGGCAGTGCGCTTCCTCTTGCTCCCAGTGGTGACGGCGTAGCCGGCGACAACGCCGAGGCCCAGCACCACCGATAGCGCCCATTCGATTGATGTCAGCACGTCGTTCTGGATGACGTAGATCGTGATGAAGGTGCTGAACGGCAGAAGCAAAATCATGGTCGTGATCAGACCCGGGTTGTAGCCTTCGTGCTTGATCTGGAACAGCACCGAGTGCTGGATGCAGTTCACCCCGGCGTTGAACACGACCAGGCCGAAGCCGACCCAGGGCGCCACACCCGCCAGCAGGGCACCCGCGATCGCCCAGCCCCACACTGTGACGATGTTGACGAAGAAGACATAGCCCTCGCTCAGGGGTGTGTTGTCCCCAGGCACGGGTGACGCGAAGATCGTGTCGTGGTTGAAGAAGGATCTGAACCCGCCGGGAAGGACGTATTCCTCGAACTCGTGCAACATCATGACCGGCAGCTGCAGCCACAGCAGCCAGGTGTAGGTCGGAATGTCCCAACCCTGAAACCGGGCGGTGATCAGGACCGTTAGCAAGATCGGGGCCAGCAGCGCGCCACCGGTCACCTGCCACACCATGTTCGCCCGGGCAAAGAACCCCGAACCCACCACAACTGTTCCGGCGGGATCGCTGGTGGCGGAAACCTTCGCTTCGGTCACTTCTGCCTCTTTCCTTTCGTCGGACGGGTCGGAAGACGCGCACGCCGCTTCGCTGACCGAATGCCCTATTTGGGAGTGAACATAAGCAGTCGGTCGTACAGCAGTTCAGACTTCGCCGGGTGTGTTTGGGTCGCTGGTTCCGCGTAGGCGCGATAGCCGACGCGCAGTGTGTTCAAGTCGACGGGACGGCCCGAATCCGCGCAGAAGTTCGCCGTCGGCAGTTGCGTGGTGTGTCCGGCTGGGTTGGTCGCCCGGGAGAATGTCCAGGAGTAGAACATGTCGGCGTTCGGCTGGTCGTTGATGTAGTCCCGGGCGCTGCCTTGCAGATCCGGGCTTTGCACCGTCGCCAGACCGGCGCCCAGGTTTGCGTCTGCGTAGACGGAGACGCTGGAGTAGGTGGCCTTGCCGGTGGCGCGGTGGTGGGCCCCGTAGGCGACCAGAAACGCACCTTGCGGCAGGGTGAGGTTGTCACTCGCGAGATAGGTAGCATCCGTGGTGGCACCTGCCACTCCGTCATGTTTCGGCAAGTCAGTGACTTTGTTGCCCTGCAGACCGGGATAGGGCTCATCGAACCAGTTGTCAGCGGTAAAGTCCGTCGCTTGGTAACCCGGGTAATTGTCGACGATGCGCTGACGCAGTAGTTGCAGCGTCGGATTGAGATCTAGTTCATTGGTCCCGGTTCCGGCCACGCGTTGTTGCGGTACTGGCAACGGATCGGCAGCTAGCACCGGCTGTACCTGATTTTCCCCGGTGGACTTGGGCCGCACCCGCAGAATCCGCACGTTTGTGCGTAGTGCTTCCATGTAACTGTTGAACTCGTCCCGGTTCTCGGGCACCGCGGCACGCATGGCGAAGATGAACTCATCTGATCCCTTGTCCAAGCCGAGTTTGAACAGGGACGGCGAGATGACTTGGTCATTGGTCATTGACCCGAGGCCCGCAGTGCTGAGCATCTGATGCACACGATCCTGCGTCTGTCGATTGCCGGCCGCGACGACGGCAAAGGGTTGATCGAAAGGTGTCGACCCGGTCTTCTGGAGCGTCAGGCTACTGACCGGATCGGCAACCGGAATCCACAAGATCGGCGGGCCGATTTCGGTACTGAGAGAACCCCTGAGCATGTGGAAATTGAAGCTGAAGTACGCCATCGGCGGCGGAGTCGTTCCGATCACTACGACGGCTTCATCAGCACGGAGCCGGAACGATCCGTTGCTCGCGACGGAATCCGCCTGCCCCGGCACGGGCGGCAACATGGCGCTGACGTAGGGAGAGTTCGGGTTGGGGTAGAGGGGCGCCCACATTGCGCCTTTGCAATACAGGTCATTCAGATTGGTCTTCACCGGCAAGCCGTCCTGCACGACATAGCCGGCGGCTGAGGCCGCGGCCTTGAAGGCAGCTACCTGGCCGTCGACGCCGGCCTCCACTGAGGACGCCGACGAGGGGGTTTCAGCGGACGTGCTGCACGCCGTCATACCGAGCAGCGTCAGTGCCACTGCCGCTGTGATGCTAAGAGCGCTCGACCTTCGACTCATTTTCCCTCCTGCTAATTATACAAGTGTATTGTAATACTCAGGATGAACGATGCGCCCAGCGGAGTCTCCGGAGGCGAGGTGGCAGTGGCTGGCAGGACGCGTGACGCGGAGCGGACGAAGGGCGCGATCCTTGCGGCCGCACGGCGGCTGTTCGCCGAGCAGGACTTCTCCGCGGTGAGCATCCGCGACGTTGCTGCGGCCGCGGGTGTCAGCCACGGCCTAGTGCAGCACCACTTCGGCACCCGCAGCGACCTGGTCGCCGCCATCATTGGGCAGGAGGTTGCGGCATTCGCAGCGGACCCTTGGACGCCAGCTCCGATTGCTGCAGGCGCGGACCGGGAGCGACTGCGCGAGGAACTCAAGGCGCGTACGGCGAGCTTCACTGACTTCGCCCGCCTCATCACACGGGCCGAGCTCGATGGCGCCGAGCCGGAGAAGTTCCTGGACCCTGACGTCCCCACGCCGGCGCAACTGCTGGCCGAGGCCATCCGAGGCCAACAGCAGCGACCTCATCCCGGCACCCTCGATCCGGCCATGGTCGCCGCCTACATCAATGCCGCGACATTCGCATTCGCGACCCTGGCCCCGTGGCTGATGACCGCTGTCGGCCTCGAGCCCAGCGACTACGAAACGAGACTCGACGAGATCGTCGACATCTCGATGCTGCTCATTGCCATGAGCGCCTCTGAATAGCGGCGGAATGGCCACCAGTCTGTGGCAAGGTGCTGCACGACTCCGCCACAGCGAAGGCTGTCATAGGCGAGCTGTACCCGATCTGCAGGAGTTGACACCTTGGCTGTCACACCACCGGCCTTGAGGTGGACAAGTCCTGTCCCTTCGTTCGCGATGTCGGGAGCGGCCACCGCAGTATCGCAGCCCCTCTCGATGCGGTTCGTCTCCGCGTCGAGCATGCCATCAGAACCGGCCCGGACACCCAGCTGACGTTGCCCGCCCGCCGACACCTGGCAGATTCGTGGGCGGAGGGGACCTTCGACCCATCCCGGCAAGCCCCAATGCTGCGGATAGGAGACGTTGTCGCGATGGTTCAGGCGGCCGCCCGGCCGCCTGTCGGGGGCGGGACGCGTTCATAGTGGGTCGATCTCGACCGCGAGCACCGCCACCTGGACGACGAGCAACTGATTCTCACCCTGTCCTCGACCAAGACACGTAGGGACCTGGCAGCAGGTCACGATGTCGCACCCTGGCTGAGGCCGGGCAGTTCGATCTTGTGACCAAAGTCCACCAACTCGAAGTGTTCGGCAGGGACGCAGCGATCGCTCGTTTGTCAGACGTGTTGAACCAGGCAGCTGAACTCAACGTTGCCACGGCGCGCATGATCGGTGCCGATTATTGCGACCCAGCGACATTCATTGACGAATTCACTGACGAATCACAGCGGCTTGGCGTGGTCGGAGCGAATCCCAATCCAATGTTCGACGCAATGACGGCGCTGGAAGAGCTCCGCGATCAAGGATTGGTGCAGACTGTTGACGGCCCTGAGAGGAAATGGCGGCGACCAGTCCTCAGTAGCAAGCCGTGACGATGTTGCATGGATGAAGCGCAGCTACCGCAACCACTGAACCAATCGATCTCGAAGTGGCACAAAGGGACGTTTCTGGAACGCAAGATCACGAGTGGGTGGATACGGTAGCCGTCGAATTGGCGGTTTGAATTTAGGCCGTGAAGCGATCTTCAAATAGCTCGCGCGCGAGTTTGGACACAGTGGTTCCGAGGCGTTTTGCTTCCTCTTCAGCTTTCGCCTTGACTGCCGGTCGCACCCGAAAGCTGACCTGCGGTGAGTGCTGTGTACCTCCAGTGAGTGATGGGCGTCCCTGGCGGATTTCTTGCAGGGTCTCTTCTGCGATCTGTTCGGCACGCGCTTCGGTGATGCGTCTGCCTCGCTCGTCTACGACTACCTCGGTGTCGAGATCGATATCTGGACCAAGGGTGTATTTCTTGTTCATGACCGGCCCTTCCGATAGTGGGTTGGCATCACGTGGATCACCAGTAGGTAATCAGGCAAATCAAGGGCAACGATTTCCAATTCGACACCTCGATCATCCGATCCGACGTAGGCGAACCTTTCCGGCAGTTCCGCGGTCGCAGAAATGCGCACAGGGTCGGCAGTGTTGATGACATGCATGGCATGGGCTCTGCCGATCCGGTGCTTGCGAGCTGACTGCGTGAACCGAATTGGTTTGCTCACCCAAACATTGTGTCAGACAATTATGTCCGACACAACCGGATCCAACGCCGCGCGACCTAAAAGGCTCAATATCGACCAGTTCCAGTCGAACGTCATCGGCGACTCTGCGGTTAGCGAAGATGAGGGTTGTTGCGTCTTGGCCGATTTCCAAATCGTCATTGCATCGACGCGGAGGTGACCCACCGAGCCACCCAATATGTGTGTATTCTACATATTGTGTCCCAGCAAGTGACGCCCACATTGGTGACTGGTGCCCTCGGTAACGTCGGGTGCGAAGTTGTAGTCGACCTGATCGCAGCAGGCGCGCCGGTGCGCGCCGCGGACCTAGACGAGACGGCCGTGCGTGATCGCTTTGGCGACGAGGTCGACGCTGCCGCGCTTAGTTTCACTGACGCCTCAACGTGGTCGGCGTTCGAGGGGGTGCAGCGAATGTTCCTCATGCGCCCACCGCAACTGAGCAACATCGCTCGCGACATGCTCCCCGCGCTCGAAGCCGCGAAAGCGGCTGGGGTCGAGCACGTTGTCCTGCTCTCCCTGCAAGGAGCCGAACACAACAAGGTCGTGCCACACGCCAAGCTTGAGGCCTGGCTGCGCACCAGCGGTCTGGGCTGGACCTTCGTGCGGCCCTCGTTTTTCATGGAGAACCTCAGCACCACACACCGCTCCGACATCGCCGCACGGGGTCAACTCATGGTGCCCGCTGGTAACGGTCGGACAGCCTTTGTGGCTGCCACCGATGTTGCAGCCGTCGCCACAGCAGCCTTGCTCGACCCGGCCTCGCACAAGAATCGGGCCTGGACTCCCACGGGACCGCAGGCTTTGTCTTATGCCGAAGTCACCGAAATCCTCAGTGAGATCCTCGGGCGAACCGTCCGCTACGGCAAGCCCGGTATCCTGCGCTACGCACGACACGCCCGCGTCACCCTGGGCATGCCGTGGCCGATGGTGGCCGTGACCGCTGCGATCTACACCGTGGCCCGCTTGGGCAAAGCCGACGGACTCACCGACGACGTGCATGAGGTAACTGGCCGGGAACCGGTGCGTTTCAGGGAATGGGCCACCGAGCATGCATCGACCTGGAAGTGAGCCCATGACTGACTTCGACGACCTTGACACCGCACTCATCGGTCTACGTCGGCTATGGGCGCACTCCGGCACGTTCTTCGACCGTGAATTGGGCCAGGTGGACCTGTCAAGTGTGCTGGTCTGCCGTGAGATCGCCAACGGCGAGGCGGTGAGTGTCGCCGATATTGCGGCCGGGCTGGACGTCGCGCATTCGACCGCCAGCCGACTAGTAGACCGCGCTGAGCAGACCGGAGCGGTGCGGCGAGTCCCGTCCGCAGAAGATGCCCGCCGCACGACCCTGCACCTCACAGCATCCGGGCGACGGTTCAACAAGAGAGCGACGCAGTTCCGCCTCCACTACCTGCAGGACCTGCTCGATGACTGGTCCCCACCAGACGTCGCGCGCCTGGCCCACGCACTCACTCGCTTCGGCGATGCCGTCCGCACCAACCCACCTGGGGGAACCACATGAAGATTGCTGTCATCGGCGCCACCGGCCGCACCGGCCACTTGATCGTCCAACGACTGCTCGCCGACGGCCACGAGTTGGCGGTGCTGGTGCGAGACGCCGCAAAACTCGGCGGCGTCGCCGAACAGGTCACCGTGGTGATCGGCACCAGCAGCGACCAGGCAGCCCTCGATCAACTGGTCACTGGTGCCGACGCGGTGGTCTCCGCACTGGGACCGACCGCCAAGGAAGCGGACCTGCACACCCGCACCGCCCTCGCACTGTTGGATGCCATGCCACGACACGGGGTCAGACGTTTCGTCGGGATCAGCGGCGCCGGAATTGACGCCTCCGGCGACGAAAAAGGCCTGCGAGACCGACTCATTTCCAAGACCATCCAAACACTCGGCGGTGACATCGTCAAAGATAAGAGCGCCGAGTACACGGTCTACGCAGGGTCAAACCTCGATTGGACTCTGGTCCGTCCACCCCGACTGCTCGACGGGCCTGGCACCGGAGTGCTCGCCCACGACCCCCACAAGCCCGGCAGATCCTCCATCAAACGAGCCGATCTTGCAGAATTCGTTGCCGACGTGGTCGAGCGCGACCTCTACCTTGGACAGGCTCCCTTTGTGTGGAACACGTAGGCAGGTCGAATCCGCTTCACAACCCTCCCGATGGGCACGCCAACTTCTCGGGGACCACGACCGAAACCGGACGTTTGTCGCCGGTGACGAGCGGAGCGGCAAGCTGCTGGGCCAAGACGACGTAAACAGCGTCCGCAACGGTGATGTTGCCGCGAAGCGCTCACGCCGCAGGGAGAGCGTCTGACTTGGGCACGATTGGCCCGCAACGTGATCAGTGCGGTGAATGCCTCGCCTGCGTTGGTCGCGTTGATCGCACCGTTGAATTGCATCCGTCGAAAGACGCCAGCAACTTCGATGTAGAAGTGTTCAGGCACCCACACGTCGTCAGCTGCGACGCGGGATTTGAGTTGCTGGCCTGTGACGGTGTTCAGGATGATTTCGACGGCTGCCGAAGCGTCGAGGACAACCGGGCTCACACTTCACCGGTCACCCTGGCCTCATCCAGATGGGGCGCGGTGGGCTTGGGCAATGTGACTACCGCCTTCGCCCCGACAAGAGCCAGCCATTCGGTGAACGGGACGAGATTGTCCGTGTTCGGATCATCAATGACCACGACGATGCTCGGCTCGTCCGGCTGGGCACTCGTACCAAGGACTCTACGCCGAAAGCTGCCTCGCTGGCGGGTGGTGGTGGTGCTCTTGGACAGGCTCACCGCGATCTCCTGCTCGCCGCCGTGGTTCGGCGTTTCGCCTTCTGGCCCCGGACTGCAACAGCGTGTCTGTCGGTGCGGATGTTGCGGACCGATCGGGACGGGACCACCTACCAAGAAGTGCTGCGCAACCCGCAAGCGCACAGTGTTACCGTCGCGACTGGCTCGTCAACCTCAAGAGAGCGGCGCTGTAATGGCTGGAAGTCCTACCGGTTTGTCCAGGCGATTCGCCCTGATCTTGGTGTCAGGTGCAGTCGCAATGGGGGTGCTCGGCACACCACCATCTGCGCTGGCCGCACCCGCTCCCGTTCTTCGTGAGTCATCGGTGCTCGCCCGAACGGGCGCGGGTCCGGACGGGATCGCCGTGGACGTCTTCGGCAACGTGTACACCGCTAACTCTCGGGCTGACACCGTCACCAAGATCACCCCGTCTGGGAAGTCCTCGACTCTGGGTACCACCGCAGATACGCCTCGCGGGATCGCGGTCGACTCCTTGGGCAACGTCTATACCAGCAACCTCGCAGCCAATTCGGTCACCAAGATCACCCCCGCTGGTGTCTCGACGACGTTGGGATCAACGGGCCGACGGCCCATCGGAATTGCGGTTGATGCCGATGGCAATGTGTTCACCACGAACTACGTCGACGCCACCGTCACCAAGATCACCGCAGGCGGTATCTCAACGACGCTCGCCGGAACCGGCTCTCGGCCGCTGGGTATCACCCTTGATCCGCTCGGGAACGTTTTCACCGCCAACGAAGGCTCCAACACGGTCACCAAGATCACTCCCGGCGGGGTCGCCTCGACGTTCGGAACGACGGGCGGCTGGCCCCAGGCGATTGCGATCGACAAATTCCGGAATGTCTACACGGCCAATTGGAACTCGAACAGCGTCTCCAAAATCACGCCGACAGGTAAGTCGACTACCCTCGGCAAGACTGGTCGGCGGCCCATCGGCATCACGGTCGACCCGCACGGCTCGGTGTTCACGACCAACAACGGCGGAAGCAACGTTTCCAAAATCGATCGACGCGGAAACTCGCAAGTGATCGCTCGCACCGGCCGGCGTCCGATCGGCATCGCGTCGGATGCGGCCGGATTCCTGTATACGGCGAACTTCCTGTCGAACACCGTTACCGAGATCTACCCCAGCCCGATCGCGAACGCGAGCGTTCTCACGATCAACACCGTGACTGTGCGTTCGCCCGGTAATCGCAGCGCCTGGATAATTCCGTTCTGGAACGACGTGTACCCGAGCAAAGCAGCATGTCTGGCGGCCTTTCCGGCGGTGCGGGCGAAAATCGACCAGAACGCGGATCCAGCCGTCCAGAAGACTTCCGCAACGTCCTGCATGGCGGTCGGCAGTGTGCCCTACAAGTACCAGATCGCCGAAACCGAGTTGACTGTCGGCCAGTGGGTCACCTTCCTCAATACCGTCGACCCCGGTGGTCTCAACAAGCACCGCCTCTGGGATGCCGCGCAGAGTTCCCGCGTGTGGCCGAAGTATGGGTCGATCAACCAGAACAAGCGTGCCGCGCGGGGCCAGCACTACTACGTGGCATCTCCCGAATGGGTCAACAAGCCGTACAACGTCGCCGACTTCACACGGGCAGCGCGGCTGGCAAACTCCCTCGACAACGGTCAGCTCCTCCACAAGCAGACGAGCCTGGTGTCCACAGTTTCCGGCGATCGCCTGCGCCGCACGACGTACACGGTCCGGCTCTCCACGAACACAGAAACCGGCATGTACGACATGAGCAAACGTAAGGCGACCAGAGATTCCACGATCGGGTTCGCCGTCTCGAGTCAGGACGAGTGGATCAAGGCCGCCTACTTCGACCCGGACGGTGGGGGAAAGCACTCCTACTGGGATTACCCCACCAACCCCGGCCTCTATGTGAACTGCCCGGTCGACGTGTCGGGCTGCGCGGCAGGTCAACAACCCGTCGCGACGCAACTGGATGCCAACGGCAATATCACGAACTCAGGGACCCAGCCCCTCGCCTCGTTCGAGGCGGTTCCCGGTGTCGCGCCAGATTGGTGTCCGTCGCAGTTCAGTGCCGCGCAATGTGCCTACACGCCGTTCCCACCACTGTCCCCGATCTACATCGGGAACATGAGTTCAGTGGGGCAGGCGCTGACCAGGTCACCGTGGGGCACGCTCGATCAAGGCGGCAACGTCGTGGAAATTACCGACACGATCGCCCCGCCACCTCCGCTGGGCGACACCTCTGTCGTCTGGCGTCGCTGGCATGGCGGCGTTGTCACTGCGACGGCCTACCAGATGTGGCTGTCCGCCGTAGGAGTCACTCCCCAGACTGTTCCGGGCTATGCGATCAATCCCTGGCGCGGTATTCGCCTGACCGCCCGCGGACTATGGGGATCAGGCAAGTCAAGCGCGTCCCCAGCGTCAGCTGACCGCAACTGACCGCGACGCTGTCGAGCGGACGACCCTCTTCAGCCAGCTAGGCCGAGGAACACCACGATTGCGCGGTCTACTGCGACCAGTTGTTCATCGCTTGCGCGGCCCACCTGCGATCCGATCTTGCTGCGACTCACCGTCGTGATCTTGTCGACCATTACGAAGGAGTCGGTGGCCAGACCTGTGTGGTCGCCCGTAGGTATCGCGACTCGGAATAGCGGCGCCGACAGTTCGGTGCTGGTCATCGGGCAGATCGTTACTGAATCGGTTGCATCGTAGCGATCGTCCTGAATGATCAGGACGGGTCGTGGCCTGCCGATGTAGCCGGAACCGCCCGCCACTGTCCAAATCTCGCCGCGCTTCAACTACCGAACTCGCTGATCGAATCAACGAAACTTTGGTCCTCCGCTGCGGTGGGGCTGTCGGCCGCCCTCTTTGACTGTGCGTGCGCTTGGGCCGCGAACTCCGGGGAGCGCACGTCGGGAACCCAAATCTGAATGGGTCGCAAACCCTGTTTGCGCAACTTCTCGCGGTGCTGGCGCACTCGTTCACGGGTGTTGGTCACAGGCACATGTTACATGTAACGTGATCGACCCGCCAAATCCGAAGACTCACCGGTCGCGTCGTAGTTCCGTCCGAGACTGAATTGTCTCGTTCTGCCTGATTCAGTCGGATACGGCTGCATTCGGCGCCGCTGCGTCAGCGGCGTCCCCAGCGTCAGCTCGCTGAGCCGTCGATCCGGAGTCGGATACACCTAGAGTGAACGCGTGCTGGGGAACCCGGACCGAGCTGCCGTCGGGGCCGTCGGGGCCATCGGGCCCGCCGACCAAGACAGGTCGGACTATTGGGGCTGGTTGCGCAGTCCTGGGTCAGCGCCGCTGCTGGTGGCGATCCTGCTCACAATTGTCGGGCCCTGGCTCCCCAGCTCCGTCGAGATGGTCTTCGAGGTGGCGGCATGCCTGGCTGGCGCGGTGGCTGCTGTGGTCGCGCTCCGTACGTTCAAGCCGGCCCTTCGGTGGCCCTGGATCGCAATTGCTATCGCGCTCCTCGCATTGGTCGGACGCGGCCTTTCGTTCGGCTTTCCGTCGTTGTTCGACGAGCTACTCGGCTACGTGTCGTTGGCCATCGGCTACGGTCTGCTGGCCGTTGCATTCGTGCGTCTGGCGGCGGGTGCCAGCGTCGGCTGGAACGGACCCGCGGCGCTGGATACGGCGGTGGCCCTGTGTGGACTGGTCGGTTCGTCCGTCATCCTGCAGATCGGGCAATAC
>CAZJNU010000069.1:0-13991 GCA_964547485.1 uncultured Actinomycetes bacterium | reverse complement strand
ACGCTGGCTGGACTTTCATGAGTCCCTGGTCTGAACCAACCCTGACACGTAGGGCTCGACCGTGGCATTGAGGTCGGCGGCGATCCCCATATGGACCGAACCGATCGTGCGGATGACCTCCGGTTCGCGCCAGAGCGCACCCTCATCGCTGAAGATCGGCACCCGCGAGACGCTCTCCACTCCTCCGGCGACAGCCAACTGGAGTTCGCCGGCGCGAATACGTGCGCCGACCTGAGCCACCGCATCGATGCCGGACGCACAGAACCGGTTGACCGTGACACCTGGCACGGTAGGACCCCAGCCAGCCATCAGGTTGGCGGTCCGGGCCAGGTTCGCCCCCTGTTCGCCGACCTGGGATGCGACCCCCAGCACCACATCCTCGATCCGGACCGGATCCAACCCAGCGCGCGCCACGAGCTCGCGTTGCAGGCCCACGACAAGGTCCAGCGGCCGCAGATGATGCAGCGCGCCCTTGTCGCTCGCCTTACCCCGTCCGGTGCGGACATAGTCGAGGATCAGGGCGTGCGGACCGCTGTTTGATGCCACGACCACTGAGCCTAGCGGCGGGGCGCGGCGTGAGTGTCGGACCTCCGTGCGACAGTTCTGTCAACGAGGTAGCCGGTGGCAGAATCGGCGGCAACATCCAGCCGCGGCGACGCTTCTGTGACCGGTGGACGAGTTGATGGGAGGCAGCATGACCAGCATCTGGATCCTCGGCGGCGCCCAGACGGACTTCGCCCGCAACTGGACCAAGGAGGGGCTCGACTCAGCGGACATGTTTGCCGAGGTGGTTCCGGCCACGCTCACCGCGGCAGGAGTGTCGGCCGCCGACATCGGAGTCATCCATGTCGGCAACGCCTTCGGTCAGCTTCTGACCGGCCAGGGGCACCTGGGCGGAATGGCGGCCACCGTCGACCCGGGACTGTCGGGCGTGCCTGCAGCGCGCCATGAGGCCGCCTGCGCGTCCGGCGGGATCGCCATCCTGTCCGCGATGGCCGACCTGGAATCCGGCCGCTACGACGCGGCGCTGGTGATCGGAATGGAACTGGAGAAGGCTGTCACCGGTGACGAGGTCGCCCGCCAGATGCGAGCAGCGTCCTGGGTCGGCCACGAGGCCGAGTCCGTTGCCTACGTCTGGCCGTGGACGTTCGACGCGGTGGCCGACGAGTACGACCGACGGTTCGGATTGGCTGACGCGCACCTGCGCGCGATCGGTGAACTCAACTTCCGCAACGCCCGCCACAACCCCAACGCACAGACACGCGACTGGCAGCTCACCCCGGAGTCGTTCACCGCCGACGATGTCGTGAACCCGGTCGTGCACGGGCGGCTGCGTCGGCAGGACTGTTCGCAGGTGACCGACGGCGCAGCCGGTCTGGTGCTGGCGACGGATGATTTTCTTGCCGGGAACCCGATCCTGGCCGCCCGGCCACGGGTGCGAGTTGCGGGGTGGGGCCATCGGACCGTGGGGTTGCCGCTGGATCGCAAACTGGCCGCCAGCGCGGGCGACCGTTACGTTCTGCCGCACGTCCGCGGGACAATCCTCGACGCCTTCGGCCGCGCCGGGATTCCGGGTGTCGCCGCGGTCGACGGGATCGAGACGCACGACTGCTTCACCCCGTCGGAATACCTCGCCATCGATCACTTCGGCATCACCGAACCCGGTATGAGTTGGCAGGCGATCGAGGCCGGAGACCTCGAACTCACCGGCCGCATCCCAATGAACCCCAGCGGCGGCCTCATCGGCGGCGGTCACCCCGTCGGCGCGACCGGGGTACGGATGGTGCTCGATGCGCACCGACAGGTGACAGGCACAGCCGGGGACTACCAGGTCGACGGTGCCCGGTCGTTTGCCACGTTGAACATCGGCGGCAGCACAACGACGACGGTCGCCTTCGTGATTAGCGCGGAGGACCGATGACGCCCACCCACGAAATGCAACCGCGCCGCATCACGCACGCCAGCCACGCCACCTACCGCAAGCACGCCACCCGAACCAACTGGAGGACCCGATGGACGTAGAGGTCGTCGGCCGCGCGCTGTCCACCCTGCCGAGCGACGACGATCACCCGTATCGCACCGGTCCGTGGCGACCGCAGCACACGGAGTGGCGTGCGGACGATGTCGAGGTGATCGGCGAGCTGCCCGCGGACCTCGACGGCATCTACCTGCGCAACACCGAGAACCCAGTCCACCCCGCGATCGGGCGGTACCACCCGTTCGAAGGTGACGGAATGGTGCACCTAGTCGGCTTCCGCGACGGAAAGGCCTTCTACCGCAACAGGTTCGTGCGCACCGAGGCATTCGAGGCGGAGCAGGAGGCAGGCGAGTCACTCTGGGTCGGGCTGGCCGAGCGACCCGGCAAAGCCAAGCGCACCGACGGCTGGGGCGCGCGAGGACACCTCAAGGACTCCTCCAGCACCGACGTCGTGGTCCACAACGGCACGGCCCTGACCAGCTTCTACGAGTGCGGCGACCTCTACCGGCTCGACCCGCTGACGCTCGAACCGCGCGGCCGGTCCAGTTGGAATGGCAAGTTCCCCCACGCTGCGGGTGTCTCGGCGCATCCCAAGGTGGATGAGCACACCGGCGAGATGATGTTCTTCAACTACGGGCGCACCGAACCGTTCCTGCACTATGGCGTGCTGGACCCCGACGACACGCTGGTCCACTACGTCGGGATCGACCTGCCCGGGCCTCGGATCCCGCACGACATGGCGTTCACCGAGAACTACGCGATCCTGAACGATCTGCCGATGTTCTGGGATCCGGCTCTGATGGACCGTGGCCTCTTCGTCCCAGGCTTTCACCCGGAGTTACCCACCAGGCTCGGAGTCATCCCCCGGCGCGGCCAGCCTGAGGAGATCCGGTGGTTCGAGGCCGACCCGACCTACGTCCTGCACTGGACGAACGCCTACGAGCAGGGCCGGGAGATCGTGCTGGAGGGTTTCTTCCAACACGAACCCGTGCCGTGGGTACCTGCGGATGCCGGCTACTACGAACGGATGTCACGGTTCATCTCACTCGATGGGATGCAGACCAAACTGCACCGCTGGCGGCTCAACCTCGACACCGGCAGCTGCACAGAGGAGCAACTCAGCGACAACGTCACCGAGTTCGGGATGATCAACGCGCGGCATTCCGGGCGTCCTCATCGGTACACCTATGCGGCCACCGGAGTTCCCGGTCGGTTCCTGTTCAACGGGCTGACCAAGCACGACACCACCACCGGCAGCGAGGAGCATTTCCCGTTCGGTGAGGGCGTGTTCGGCAGCGAGACCGCGATGGCGCCGCGAATTGGTTCGACCGCGGAGGACGACGGCTACCTGATCACGCTGACCACCGACATGGTGAACGACGTCTCCGAGTGTCTGGTGTTCGACGCTGCCCGACTCTCCGACGGCCCGGTCGCCCGGCTGCGACTACCCGAGCGGATCTCCTCCGGCACCCACTCCACCTGGGCGCCCGGCAGCGCGATTCCCAGCTGGCACGAGGCCGACCGAGTTGCCGACGTGGTCGGATAAACGACCAACGCATGAACGCCCGGTAACGGGCCGATGACCGAATCGTCGCGCGTCGGCAGTCCTCGGTCCATAGGCTGAGGCAATGTCCATCCAGTGGAAGCAGGAACTCCGGTTCTTCCCGACACTGCGGGGCTACCGTCGGCGTTGGCTCGGCCGGGATCTGCTCGCTGGCGTGACCTTCGGCGCCGTCACGATGCCGGGCCAGATCGCGACCGCGCACCTGGCCGGGATGCCACCTATCACCGGCCTCTACGGCTTCCTGGTCGCCTGCCTCATCGGGGTGCTGCTCTCGTCCAACAGACAGCTGGCGTTCGGAGTCGACTCCACCGTGGCGCCGATCCTCGCCGCCGGGTTGATCGGCCTAGGCGCCGTTTCCCAAACTCCCCGCTACCTGGGGTTGGCATTGGTGACCACCTTCCTGGTCGGGGTGATCATCTTGATCGTCGGCGTCACAAACATGGGCTGGGTGGGCGACTTCCTGTCCAGACCCGTGGTGATCGGCTTCCTCGGCGGCATCGCCATCATCATCGCGATCGACCAGATACCCGGAATGCTGGGTGTCGAGTCCGGCCACGGGCTTTCCGTCAGCAGGGTGGTACAGCTGACCGGCCAGGTTGTGCACGTCAACATTCCGACTTTGATCCTCGGGTTGACCTCGTTGGCCCTGTTGATCGGCATCTCCAAGATCAGCCCGCGCATCCCCGGTGCCCTGATCGTGCTGGTGCTGGCCACTTCCGCGGTCACCTTCCTGGACCTGACCAAGGACGGCGTCGCGGTACTCGGGCCGCTCAAGAGTGGCCTCCCGCACCTAGAACTTCCGCCATTCTCACTGGAGTCGATCGAGGCCGTCTTGGGGACGGCGACCATCATCGCCGTGATCTGTCTCGCCCAGACCGCAGCGACCTCCCGATCCTCGGCAGCACTCGGTGGCTTCGAGATCGACATCAACGCAGACTTCCGAGCGCTCGGGGCCGCCAACGTCGCCTCCAGCTTCGTCGGCTCCTTCACCATCGACGCCAGCCCGCCTTCCACCACGATCATCGCCGAATCCAGAGGCCGCACCCAGGCAGTCGCGCTGATCGCCTCAGCGATGACCCTGGCGGTACTGTTCGCCAGCCAGATCATCGAAAACCTGCCGACCGCCACCCTGTCGGCAGTGCTGATCTACATCGCCATCAAGATCTTCCGGGTCGATCAGATGCGAGCCACCAAAGCCTACTCCTGGCGTGCGTTCACGTTGATGATGATCACAATGTTTAGTGTGGTGCTGCTCGGCATCGTCTACGGGGTGCTGGTCGCGGTCGTCGTCTCGTTCGCCAACCAGGCCTCCAGAACCGCCCGACCAGAATTGCTGCGACTCGGTCGGACAGACGACGGCCTCTGGGTTCCGTCTAAGGACAAGCGCGCGAAGCCCGTCGACGGCGTCGCCGCGTTCTTCCTGAACGGGCCGCTCTGGTTCGGCAACGCCAACTGGTTCCGGATGGAACTGATCGGTGCCATGCCCGAAGGTGCCGACAAGCCGCGCCTGCTCATTTTGGACGCCACCCGGATCGACGACATCGACTTCACCGGTGCCGAAGCGCTGCACGAGATCGCCACGATCAGCGACCTGCGAGGAGTCCCATTCCTCGTTGTGATCGAACCCGGCCGCACTCAGCGGGCATTCAAGACCGGCGGCTTTGCGGAGGAGTTGGGCAAGAGCCGCTTCTTCGACACCGTCGAGCAGGCCGTCGAGGCCTACCCAGCGCAACCTGTGTCCGCCAATGGCGACGCGAGCGACCCCGACCCCGACTTCAACGCCAGCTAGAGCCCCGGGCGCGGCTACTTCTTCTTCTGCCAAGCCGCTTGAACCAAGCCGACGAGTTCCGCCGGGGCGTCCGCCTCCTCCATGAACGTCCTGTCCTTGAGGTACTTGGCGCCATCGCGGTGACTGCGGTAGGCCGTCCAGAGAACCTCCGACTCTGGTTCGACATAGGTCTGGACATGTTCGGACCTGGTCACACTTGCCCCGTCCGCGACAGACGCCCTGCCCGTCAGCTCGGCCTCGCCGGACACTCGAGCGTCCCCGGACAACCAGACCTCATCGGTGATCCTCGCCCTTCCCGACACCGTCGCACTCTTGGTGACGACGGCGTTGCCGGAGATGGTGGCGTCGCCGTCCACCGAGGTACGCCCTGAGACTTTGGCATGTCCGGACACGTCAGCGCGGCCAGCCACCTCGGCACGGCCCGAGATCTCCGCATGCTCACAAACGGTCGCGTGACCAGAGACCTCCACATGGTCGGCAATCTTCGCCGCACCCGAGACGCTGGACCGGCCGTACACCCAGGCGCTCCCGGAGACCGTCGCATTGCCGACGACCCGCGCGTGCCCAGACACCTTCGCCCGCCCCGATACCACTGCGTGTCCCGATACCCGCGCGCTGTCGACGACCTTGGCGTCATCAGTCACCTGCGCGAATCCGCTCACTCGGTTGTTCTTCGCCATGTTCACAAGTCTCCCCTGGCAGCAGTGCGCGGCGCAGCGCGGGTGGCACATTCACCCTCGCAGGACTTGCCCAGCGGTTGCCGCCAACTTGAGGCGGTCTTTAGGGACGGCCGCAATAGTTCAAGCCATGACGACGACGCAGCAAACCCAACCCGGATCCCCGATCACCCTCGGCAGCAGTTCCGCCACCGCCAACCCGAACCGCACTCGCCTGCCGTAGCCAGCGGCCGACCGGCTAGCGGACCCGGCTTCCCCAGCCACTGGCCACAGCGTCACCCGAAGTTGGTGGCAGACTGCCTGTTCCATTCCTGGGAGGCACTCGACGCGTTACAGGTGTTCAGAACCGTTCCGCCGCTGCCAGCCGAGTCCAGACAGAGACCCGACGCAGGATTCATGATCGTGCCATTTGCCTGCAAGACCCACAGCTGCGCAGCGGTGCCATTGCAGTGGTAGTAATCGACGACTGTTCCGACCGAATTCCCAGACTGCTTGACGTCCACACACCCGCCCGGATTCCCACTGCTGGAACTGGGTGTCGCACTTCCCAGCAGGATTCGTCCACCGCTGGCTGAGCTGTAGACGGTGTCATCCAGGAAGGCCTGCTGCGCAGCCCCACCGTTACATGCAGGGTCATTGAGTTGCTGCCCATCGTTCCAGTTCGGCGCGTTCAGGCAGGCATTCTGGTTGGCTCCGGTCGATCCGTTGGCCAGCGACATCGGTCCGGGTGTTGACGACCCGACGGCCCCACACTGGGAGTACCAGTCACCCGGCGCGCAGTTGCTGCCCGACCACAACCGCAGACCGTTCTGGACGAACAGGTAGGGCGCATTCGCGGCACCAGACTGCACCTGCACCTGGGCGTTGTAGGGGTTGATCACGGTGCCGTTGGCGAGTTCGACGTTCCACTTGCCGGTGGCCGAATCCACCCACAGCGCCTGCGGTGCGGACTGCAGCCCGCCGATATTGAACTGCAGGTCGTTGCCGATAGTCGGGAAGCCTCCGCCGGTCTTGACTGCGATGTATCCGCAGGTGTCGTTCGGGCAGACCCCGCCGCCAGCGCCATACGTGCCGGCAGTCAACACCGACTGACCATCCGGCGACCAGATCTGAGCCCCGTTGCTGCTGTTCGGCGCCACCGCCAGCGTCATCCCTGACGGCTGCACCCCCAGCGGGCTGATCGTGCCGTTCAGCATCTGCACGTAGGGGGCCGTGTAGTCGGTGGAGGCCGGGTTTTGGACGGCACCCATCGACGACAGGCTGGTCGGGTTGTACAGCTCGCAGTGTTGGGCTGGGATGGTGCCACTGCCTCCCTGTGGGAAGCAGACCGCATAGGCCGTCATCGGTGTGCTCCAGGCCGAACCACTGTTGCCGTTCTGGGCCAACGTCGACAATGCGACCACGTCCGTGCCCGGGTTGGCGGAGTCGACGAACTCCGTTGCCGGGATCAACCCGTTCAGGCCGTTGTAGTTGCTCTGCAGCGAGCTGTAGACCACCTGGATGGCGCACGTTGACGTGATCGGAGCGACGTTGGTAGCTGCCGGATTGGGATTGCCCGCGCTGGGCAACCACTGGAATCCCACGGTTGGGCTCGCGCATGGCTCAACCGTCCAGTTGCCGTTGCCGTTGAACGTCGCCGGTGCCACCGAGGACACCATCACCGTCTTGGTCGCCTGACCGATATTCGCACCGTTGGCATTGGCCAGGTTCGCGATCGCACTGCCCTGGTTCCACATCAGGTCCAAGTCGTAGCTGGCGGCATCCGTGGCAGCGAACTGGGTGAGGTTGCCAGGATTCGCCAAATTCATGTTGGCGATCAGCGGCTGAGGCGACCACGGGATCACCGGCGCCGACGCTGCCGAGTAGGGCGAGTTGCCACCGGCATTGGTCGCCGCCACCTGGAACAGGTAGCTGGTGCCATCGGTCAGGCCGGAGACGGTCACCGAGGTGTTGGTCCCGCTGGGCTGGGCTGACGTGTTGCTCCAGGTGTTGCCGCCGTCGCTGGACTGCTGCAGCGAGTAGCCGGTGATACCGGAACCTCCGATGTTGCTCGGTGTGCTCCAGGACACGACCGCCTGCTGCGCCCCAGGGGTACCGGTCGGCGCAGCGGGGGCGCCGGGGACCGGGTCGGGTGACGCCGGGTTTCCCCAGGTCTTGTCGACGATGACGTCGGAGTAGTTCTTGGTGTAGCAGACGTCATACCAGTGGTCGCCGCAGACGCCGACCTGGAACTGGCCGTCGAAGTACGCCTCGAAGGTGGTGGTTCCGCCGTAGGCGGTCGCGTCCGTGGTGCAACTGGTCGAATTCGTGGGCTCGTTGCCGAGGCTGCCCTTGCAGTAGTCGACGTAGACGGTGCCTCCCACCGACCCGACGTAGAAGTCGAGCGTGGCCCCGATCCCGACGTGGAAGGCGAGCAGTCCACCATCGGCGTACTGGAAGCCGATGCTGCCGTACAGCCCGACGCCCAGCACCGAGATCGACAGGTTGCCGCCAACCGCCAGGCTCTGCATGGTGCCATTGCTGTAATCGATGTTGAAGTAGAACCCAGTCAGACTGGCGGAGAGACCGGCCAGCGAGAGACTGCCGCTGCCCGACAGGTTGACCTGCAGCGTGCCCGGCTGGATATCGATGTTGCCGGTGGCCTGGGCGCTGCCGCCGGCCGCACCGCTGCCGACGCTGATTCCGCCGGAGAAGCTGAACTGGTACTTCGGAACGGTGGTGTCGATGTCGAACGTGATCACCGTCTGCTGCACCGACGCGCCGGCCAGCGTGAACGCACCAACGTTGAGGTTGCCGCTGATCGCGATTCCGGTGGATTTGATATCTGCATTGATGTTGACCTGGGTGGAGGTGCCCAAGATGGCGCCGTTGAAGTTGAAGGCCATCCCCACCGGGACGCTGGTGAAGGTGCCGTCGCCGTTGGGCAGTTGGCACCCCGACGGTGCGAACACCAGGTTCAGATAGGTGCCGGTCAGCGCCCCGCCACCACCGATGTCGATGACATTCGTGGTGCTGTCGGCGGCACCGATCGTGAAGGTGATGCACGGGGTCGCCATCGACAGATCGAACCCGAGGGCGATCTCCGGGGAACCCACCAGAATCCCCGAGGTCCATGCATCCGGCAGGAACACGTCGGCGTTGAACGACACCGACGGGCTGGTCGCGGAGAAGGTGCCCGCGATCGCCAGCGTGTTCACATCGAGGCCTTGCACTCCGAAGGCGTCGCAGACATCTGCGGAGTTTCCGTCGGCGCAGGTGGTCGGGCCTGTGATCTGGTCGGTGTCGACGCCGAGTTGCAGGTCCAGGCTTGCGCCGCCGCTGCCGCCGACGGTGATGCCGATGGTTCCCGCGACGGGGGTGGTGGAGGCTGCATTGTTGCCCGACGCCGGCGTGTTGACCGCACCCACCACGCTCGTCGAGAAGCTGACACCCGAGGTGCCCCCGCTGACGGTGACGGCCACGCTGCTCAAGGTCAGGTTGGTCGTGGTGCTGGTGCCGACTAGGATCGCGGGATTCGCCAGCGTGTATTGCAGGCTCGCCGAGAAACTGTCGGCTGTGGTGTTCAACTGACCCTCGAAGGTGGCCGAACCTGCCGGCAGCCCAAGCGAACTGGTGACGCTGGCGGGCAGGGTATAGCCGCCGGTGACGACGATGGTGGTCGCCGGCAGGTTGGTCGCTGCGGCGTTGCCGGGCAGGGTGACACTCGTGTCAAAGCTGGAGTAGCCGAAACTCACCCCACCGTCGGCACTGATACCGCCACTGTTGAAGCTGCTCAGGTTGCCAGCCAGGAAGTAGCCATCTGGGCCGAAGCTGCCCACCAGGCTGGCGGTCTGGCCCAGCACCGTGCCGGTTGTCGTAAAGCCGAGCGTCATTGCACCGGGCGATCCCTGCATCGACATCGTCAACGAGGAGATGTTGAACTCCTCCGGCCCGAAGCTGGAGTTGATCGTCGCGGTGCTGTCGAACGTCAGCGCCATCGTCGACAGATTCACCAGCGCACTGGCGCTGTAGGGCACCGAGGTGCCGTCGACCGTGGCCTCGCCGTCCGTCACCGCGACACCGACCACCACGTTGCCCGGGGAGCACGCAGACGCGGGCACACCAGCCGGGCAGGTGTTACCGATCGAGCCGGTGATCGTCGGAGTGCCGAGCCACGAACCCATCGTCAAACCGGTGACTTGGGAGCTGATGCCGACGGTGAAAGTGGACGTTGTCGCGGCCGCGGCGGCTGACGCCCCGGCAGCAGGCGTCTCCGAGATTGTCCCGGTGAAATTGGTCAATGCGATACCGGAGCCGCCCAGCGGCCACGAGCTGGCACCCGAGTCCACCGACAGCGACCAGTTGCCAGTGCCGTTGTAGTTGCCCGACACCGAGAACTGATAGAGATTCGCACCCGAGCCGACCGTGACGCCGGCATTCGACAGACTCAGTCCGCCGTCGGAGCTCCACGCCAGGGTGGTGTTGTTGGCCAACCAGAAGTTGCTGGCCAACTGGCACCCATTCGCCGCAGGAGTCGGGCAACTCAAGCTCGCCGAGATCGTGTTCGGGTTGGACAGCGAGAACGTGCCGTTCACATTCGCGTCCAGCTGGTTGCCTGAGGTGGCTTGGATCACCGCGATGTTGGAGACGTTGACGACAACGTCGGAAGCCCCGCCCTTGGCCGCTGTCAAGGTGAACTGGGCCGATCCGCCCGTGCCGTCGGTGGCGGCGGATTCAACGGTCAACGTGAAGGTGGCCGCGCCGCCGACCGAGGTCAGACTGGCCGCCAGCGCAGGTGCAGTCCACCCCTCCGGCAGCGGCAGGAAGTTCAGCGCGGCGTTGGATTTGAACGATCCGGAGAAGGCACCTGCGACGCCTTGGCTGAACGGCGCCGAGACCGCTGCGCCGGTGGGCGCGGTCAGCGACAACGTCGTGCCGGACACGGACGCCGGCAGGTGCTGCTGCAGATTTGCCGGCACCGCGAACGTGACATTGGTCAGGGTGACACCGTTGCCGGAGATTGTGCCCGAGGCATTGCCGAGCGTGGTGCCGCTGTAAATGAAGGTGGCGCCGGTGAACGACGCGCTGGAGGACGGTCCGCACTTCGCCGGACGCACGTAGTTCGCCGGCAGGGTGAGGCTGGCCTTGTCCGTGAAGGTCACCGTCGTGCCGGCCTTCATGGCGCAGAACATCTTCGCCGAGGCCGCATCCGCCGCGCCGCCCGCCGCGGCCGCTGCGGTGGAGGAGCGACCCACTGGCCGACCCGGGTGTCCGATCCGGATCACCTTCGGGACGGTCGTGACAAGCTTCGTGCGCGAGATCTTACGGCCATCCTTCAACGTGGCAACCGCGCGGACCGTGAACGTCATCGGTCGACTCGGCGCTGTGAAGGCGATCTTGTTGCCGCCGCGTTGGGCGGTCGTGATCAGCTTCCCGGTGGCGGGAGTCACCGAAGACCAGACGATGGATTTGATCGGGCTGACGTGGCGGAAATCGAGCACGACCTTGCTGCCGACGGTCGCGCGCCGCGTTCCCTGGCCGCCGATATTGGTGGCATAGCTGGTTCGGGGGACCTTGGCACCGAGGCGCGGGGCCTTCGGCTTGGCGGAGATCTTGAGTGCTTCCTTGACCAGCGCCTTTCGTGGGTCGAAGTGGCCCACCTGCATGGAACGAATCGTCACCGTGGTGGTCGCCGCGGTCGCCCAGCCATCGCCAGAGGCGGTCAACCTGAAGCCAAGTTTGGTGCCGTTGGCTATCCCGGTAGGCACTTCGAACGGCATGCCGACATGGCGGGTCGCGTGCACCCGGGTGACTGGATCAAGGAACTTCACCGGCGGACCCGAGATCTGCGCCCATTCGGCCTTCACCGGCCGGCCGTCGATGTGCTCAATCTTGCCCGCAAGGTTGCCCCTGCGTTGCTTCGCATCGCCGCTGGGATCCACCGACAACACACCCCGGCCGTGGCCGTGGACCTCCACCGTCACCGGCCGGTCCACCGTCAACCACACCCCGCTTGGTGCCCGCTGGATCCGGGTCCCGACCACCGGGTCCGCCCCGGACACCCCGTCGTGCTCGTCGGCCACCCGATCTTCCACCCAGGCCGCCGACGGCGTCACGTGGACCTTGTCCCTCTTCGGCAAGCTCAGGACCGCGGTCGCTCGCAGCGAGACCCGCAGCGGCATCGGCACATGGCCGCTGCTCAGATCACCGTGGTACGTACAGCGCTGGCCCTTCTTCGCAGTCGGTGTGCATCGATAGCCACCGTCCGGATCCGCTGCTGCCGGCCGGTGAGACGTCTCGGTGGCTGCCCCCAACACAGTCATGCCCTTGGGCGCGGGGATTGTCACAACCAAGCCGGCCGCGTTGACCCCTGGCATCCCCCGCCGGGCCGCGACGATATCGATGACACCGATACCACCGGCGCGGCCCAGCATTCCGGCCCGAACCGGAGTGACCTCGGAGGTGGCGAGCGCGAACGCGTGTAGTTGTGTCTTGGTGGCCGTTCCAGTCTGCCGTCCGGCAGGCCTGCCCAGCCCCGGCGGCAACGCACTGCTGACCGCCGCCGCGCTCTGCGCCGGGGGAGGCGGATCTGCGACCGGTGCCGCAGGCAGCGCGTCCTGGCCGCCGCTGGCCACAGCGGCGTCCGCCGGACCTGACATCGAGATCACGACGGCGCCGGTCACAAGAGCCACCAAAGCTGCTCGAACACCCCGCCCTCGACGCACGGATCCACGAGCACCACTACCGACCATCAGGAGTCCCCTCGCCTGTTGAACGCACCCACCACCACATCGAACGAGGTGATTGCACCGATCGGGTCACGTTATGTTCCTGTAAAGCGACGCGCCAAACCCGTCCGTGAAAAATGGCCTAGACGAACATTGACACGGACCGAAAGGACTAGCAGGAAGGAACCAGTCGTCGTATCGGTGACTATCCGTGAGAGGCCAGTCCTCCGACGGCCGCCGCAGGGTTTGGCTCGGTCGGCTACCTATTGGGCTGGCTGCGACTCGCTCGAATTCACCATGATCGCCATCCTGTGAACGCGGACACCGCCCAACAGCACGGCTCGCGGTGACGTCGACACCACCTGAAGTCCTAGTCGTTCGTAGAGCGCGATCGCACCCTCGTTGGCGACGTCCACGTCCAGGGTCAACGTGTCGCAGTCCGCGGCGACTGCCCGAGTGAGTGCCTCTTGAAACAGCCTGCTACCCAGACCCAGCCCGCGGGCCTGCGGTCGCACCGCCACCGCCTGCAGGTACCACTCACCTTGCTGATGCCGTTCCAGCGCAGCGAACACCGGCCACCCCAACACCGCCAACGAGAAGGCGCGGATAGCGCGCAAACGAGCGGCCGCCACAATCGCGCCTGTACCGGTTGGGGTCCCTTCAGGGAACCCCTGGCAGAAGCCGAGCGGTTCGCCCGATACCTCGGCGACCACCGCGTGCTCGAACGAAAAGGCATGGATGGGTTGGGCGATGACCGTCGCCAGGATGACCGGGCCAGGCTTCCCGAGCAGGGAATCGAACAACCCACCGGCGGCCTCGTTCAGACCCCAGGCCAGGAACTCCGCATCGCCAGAGGTGGCGGGTCGCAGGACTGCCGCACCGGTCTCCATAGTGTGACGGTAACGCCCCACTATTGCTTGGCGTGCGCGAGGCAGTGGATGCCAGCGGCCCGGAGCCCAAGTCCAGACAGATCCGGATTGCCCCCCATCGCCGCGACCATGTCCACGATGGCGCCCAGTTGATAGTCGGGACCAACCCTCACTGACTGCTCATCGGCGGTGTGACTGAAGTCCAGTCGTGCTACTCGGCCATGTTCACGGTCGATCACAACCACGGGAATACCGCTCAGGTCGGGTTGCGCCTCTCGCGCCTCGGCCAATGTCGTGCTTGCCAGGACACTGAGGACGGCGGGACCAGACGAAGCGGCGAGCACACCAAGACCGCGCAGTGCCGCCCGCCCCGAGGGGTCAGCCAAGAGGATGGCGAACGCGCGTGC
>CAZJNU010000068.1:0-14137 GCA_964547485.1 uncultured Actinomycetes bacterium | reverse complement strand
CCCACGACGGCGGCCGTCGGCGGCAACGAGGGCCGGACGATTCGCTCGATCCACCATGGCACAGCCCATCCTGACCCACGATCGGCCAGCACCGCACAAGGGCCGCTCAAGATTGCCTCGATCTGCGTGCAGCCCGTCCGGAACTACCGCGGCTTGACCGGCCCAACGTAGAGACTCGAGAACAGCACCGCGTCTACGTCGCTTGAATGGATGATCGCATTGGACAGCACATCCGCCGACTTCTCCAACCACATCATCACCGGTTGATCGACCGAGGGGCCGACATTGGGAGCCGGGAAGATGTGTTCGATCACCGGGCCGATGGCCTGCTCCGCGCGTTGGGCGTAGTACTTCCCCATCGCCTGCGCAAACAGGTCATTCGTTTCTGCCTGATCAGCGGCATCCTTGCGCCGGACGAAGGTCACCGGATTCGTACAGCCGTAGTTCAGGCCCGATTCAGCCGGCGGCCCGTTGAACACTTGGCACGCTTGACTTGGGATCCGGCTCCCGGTGGCGTTCGGATCCCACGTCAACAGGTTGGAGACCACACTCTTGCCCTGGGACGATCCGCAGTCGCCCACCGTGGAGACATCCTGCTCAAGCATGCCGGAGATCCGGGTGTCCGATCTCCCGTTCTGGGATCTCAGCAGCACCACCATGTTGCGCCCGCCTTCGCCCGGCCAGGACGCGGCGATGCTGCCGTGATCGTTGCCCTTGCTGTCCTTCTCTGCTCGGAATCGAGGGTTCCCGCACACAATCGCCTTGCCCCATGGGCCGCGCTGTGGGTCAACCTCGAACGGCCCCAGCTGGCTGAAGGTCATCGGCTGGCGAATAGGCAGGATGTTGATCACCGCGCAGCTGTAGGGAGCCATGGTGCTCCCCACTGAGCACTTGGCACCTCTCGCTCCTTCGGATTCCAGCACGGCGTTGGAGATCCGACTCTGGGTGGTGGGCAGTACGCAGCCTGGGCTGAGGTCCTTGAGCAGGTCCCCCGCGCAGGTGGGGTTCCAGGCCAGCTCGGCCTTGTCAGGCGAGCTTTCCCAACCCCCGATGCAGGCCGTTGCCTGAGAGCTACACAGCGCACCCGCAGTAGTGTCTCCCGGGACGGGTTCGTTCTCGTTGAAGCGCCAGTCAGGGCCGCCGTAGTAGTGCCACCAGGAGGCGCCGTTGAGGCGCGCCAGGCAGAAATCCGCCGATCGGGTGCCAGAGTCGAACTTGCCGCAGAAGTAGCCGGTGACCGAGGCGGTGTCCGAAAGGGTGACTGGGTAGTCTTTGCCGCTGCCATGGTAGATGTAGTTGCGTTTGGTGGCCGCGTTGAACATCGAGGCGTACGTTTGCCCGGTGGCAGGGTCTTTGTACTCCCTGGCGGGCCCGGTGATCCGCAGCTTGATGCCGGCGGCACCGTTGTCCAACTCGTCCCCGACAACGCTGCTGAAGCCATGCTTCTCAATGACCGAAATCCGCACTGGGCCGGCGAAGGAAGTGTATGTGGTGGTCTCATCCCCGCTGCCGAGTCCTCGGCCTGCCGGGCTTGCACCCTGTGGCCGCGGCACCGGGCTTGCGCCTGGCTGCCGCGGTGCCGGAGACGATGCCGGAGGTTGGGGACTGGGCGGCGCCACTGAATCCGTCGTGTTGACGCCACACGCGGCCAGTAGCAGCGATCCCACCATCGCCATCATCAGCGCAACCCGACTCGACCGACTCACAGTTGACCGCCATCCACAATCGAGTTCGCACTTCCCAGAGGCACCGCACGCTACGGGCGGCCGATCACAGTGTCAACTCACCGACTAGACCCACTGAAACTGCCCACCTGGCCGCCATCGAACTGGTCATGCCCGCCGGCTGCCCGGACTTCGACCGTCACCCGGCGGTCACCCTCTAGGCTGATGTCATGACTCAGGTCCCGGTTCTCGAATCCGACCAGCCCGCAGTCCCACCCACCGCCAGCAGGGAAGCGCTTCGAACTGATATCACCCAACTGCTCGACAAAGTGGACGTCCGCTGGGCGTGGCAAGGTCCGCTCGGCGCCGGGGAGAAGTGGGACACGGATACGGGTCCGGCGGATCTGGATATCTGGTGGGATCCGGACCTTGATCAGCGTCGTGACGTGCTACGCCGGCTGGCCGAGTTCGCACCGTTCGCGGCCGTCGCGGAAGCTCGCGACCCGCGAAGACTTCGTCACCTCAGCCTGGCATTCGAGATTGCCGGTTCGCTGGCCGTCGTCGATTTCACCCAGGGCGACCTCCGGGTCGGGGCGGTCCTGCTCAGCCCCGCCCGGCAAGTGCAGGTGATCGGCAGCGAGAGCGGTCCCCGGCTCGCCACCACCGCCGGCGCCGCCGACTTGCTGGTGCGACCACTGCTGCGTGGGAAGCTGCCGCCCACCGATCGAATCAACCAGGCCCGCCAATGCTGGGCCGATGCCTCCGACGAGAGCAGGCGCCTGGCCCAAGGCCTATGGCGGAGCCAACTGGGGAAGGTCGCCGACGCGATCGTCGAGGTGTTGGGCGGCGCCGAACCCGACCCGGAGCTTGCCCGCACCAGTCGGCGGGCGCTGCTTCGACGCACTCTCGGGCCAGGCGGGATCGCCGCGGCATGGTCGCAACGCTGGAGCGTGGTGCCGGCCGGGTCGGCCGCCGGTCCGCTCGGCCTTCGGACCAGGGGTGTGGTGGTGGCGCTAGTGGGCACCGATGGGTCCGGAAAGTCCACGGTGGCCGACGAATTGTCAGACCGCCTCACGGCCCTCGGGATGACCACAACCTCGGCCTACTTCGGAATGGCCCGCGGCAATCTGCCAGGCGTGTCGTTGGCCCGCAAACTGCTGGGGGTCCGCAGCGAGCCGGCTGAACCGGAGCAACCCGGTGCGGAGGTGACTCCACTCCCGCCCGCGCCGGAACCGATCCCGGCAGACGACCAGCCCGAAAAGCTTGCACACCCGGGAATCCGGAAGGTGGCAGCGTGGTTCTACGCAGCCGAGTACATCTGGCGGTACGCCTCGAAAGTGGCTCCGCAGGTCCGTCGTCGCACCGTGGTGATCTGTGACCGCTACGTCTACGATCTGCGCGACTCACCGTGGCCCGGATCACCGGCAGCGCGAGTGGTGGCGGCGGTCGTGCCGGCGCCGGATGTGCTGATACTGCCCGATGCACCGGCGTCGGTGATCCACACCCGTAAACCGGAGCGCCCAGAGTGGCAGCAGGCCCGTCAGCAGGCCGACTTCCGAGCCCTGCTGGCCGAGCAACCGGCCCGGGTCACCGAGTTGATCCTGGACACCTCCGGTGCCACCGCGGATCCGGTGGCTCCCGCGGTCGCGGCAGTCATCCGGGCGGCCCACCAACCCCGAGGTTCGCTCCGCGAATGATCTATTCGCGCCGCGGCACCAGACTGATGGCCGAGTCCAGTGTGCTCGGACTCGTGGTTGGTCTACTGGTGGTCGGCCCGTGGATCGGCGACGGGTACCTGCTGTTGCTGGACTGGGTGAGCGGGCCGAATCAAACCCTGACACCGGGGGTCTACGGGCTGTCCGGATCTGCGCTGGATGCCATGCCGTTTCGGCTGGCCACTCAGGCAGTGCGGACGCTGGTGGGTCCGGCGGTGACAGCGTGGCTGATCATTCTCATCTTCTTCCCGCTGGCGGCCGGCGGTATCGCTGCGGCCACTCGAGGAAGTCGATGGCGTGTGTACCCCGCGGTCATCCTGTTCATCTGCAACCCGTTCGTCGTCGACCGGGTGCGGGCCGGCCATGTGTCGGTGCTGCTGGCGCTGGCCTTGCTGCCCTGGATCTTCACGTCCGCGGTGCATGCCCGTAAACAGGGAAAATGGTTCGCCGTGCGACCGGCGCTCTGGTACTCGCTGGCGATGGCGATCAGCCCGCACGCGGCCTGGCTCGGCGGCGTCACCCTGATTGCGGTGATGCTGCTGCCCCGGCCGGGGTGGCGGGATTTGATCCGCACCCTGCAGACGGTGCTGACGGCCGGCCTCGTGTACGGCTACGCGCTGGTCCTGTGGCTGACTGGTTCGAAGACGTTGGATGTGACGGATCGCGACCTGCAGGCGTACGCGACGCATGAAGGACCGGGCGGGCTGATGGCCACAGTGCTGTCGTTGCAGGGGTTCTGGCGAGACTCCGGGGCCGACTGGGAACCGGCCGTCTCCGGCTGGGTGGTGCTGCCGGTGACCGTCCTGGTGGTGTCGCTGGTGATTGTCGGACTCGCCGCGCGGGTACGGGAGGATCCGCTGCGCGGGGCGCCACTGTTGGCGCTGACCGCCCTCGGCCTGCTGCTTGGGGCCGGGATTGCAGGTCCGTTGGGGGGTCTGTACGGCTTCGCCTTCGACCATCTGCCGCTGTTTGAGGCCATGCGCGAGCAGCAGAAATGGTTGACCTTGGCGGTGATGGGATACGCGGTGGGTTTCGGCGCCGCAGTGGAGGCGATCGCCACCCGGCTCACGCCAGCAGACGACCAGCGATCCCCTCGGGCACGGTGGTCGCGTCCGGTCGCGGTAGCGTGCGCGGCGCTACCGGCGTTGGTCGCTCCAAGCCTGCTCTGGGGGTTGGGCGGGTCGGTCAGCACGAGCCACTACCCCGAGTCGTGGGCGCGGGCGGAGGCCGTGATGGGTTCCGGCAGTGGCGGAGTACTGTTCCTACCGTGGCACGCCTACCAACCGTTTGACTTCACGTCTCAGCGCACCATCGCGACACCCGCGTCCGCCTACTTCTCCCGACCGGCGCTGGTCAGCGACGCAGTGGAACTGCCGGTGCTCCGATCGGATTCCACCTCCCGGCGCACCGCCTACGTCGACCGAGTCGTTGCCGTGGCCGGGGACAATGCCCTCGGACGGCTGGTGGCGCCGCTCGGGATCGAGTGGATCGCGGTGGCGAAGAATTCGGATAGCCCGATGTACTCCTGGGTGGCTTCGCAGCCAGGGTTGGAACGCGTCGACGTCGGCGCGGAACTCGAGCTCTACCGGGTGATTCCGCGCGGCGTCGGCCGGGTGGTGAACGCCCGGAACCTGACCTTCGATCAACTACTCGCGCAAGCGGCCGTTGGCGCAGTGGGTAGCGAGGCCATCCTCGATCCAGCCACCGTAACAGTCCCGGCACCAGGCCGAAGCGATGCCACCGGAGGTATCTCGCAGCCGAATCCGACCACCTGGCGGGTGACACCGGGCGATGCCGGCTGGGTGGTTATCCCGGCGGAATGGTCGCCTGGTTGGCAGGTGGACGGCAGGAGCGGAGTGCCTACTCTCGCGGGGACGATCGCGTTTGAATTGGCTGCCGACGGCGTGGACATCGTCTTCGCGCCCTGGCGGGTGCTCCGACCGGCGCTGAGCATCTCGGTCGGCGCCCTGCTGCTGCTGATTGCCGCCGGCATTCTGGAGCACCGGACCGAGGCCCGACGGCTATTGGGCACCGGCGGCGCGGGCACATCCGGCGAGCCGGTGACGCCGGATCAGCCGAGCGCTTCGGAGTAGGCCACGGCCGTTTCCTCCCCCGCCCGAGCCCAGCCGAGCCGGTCGTCGACATAGCCCGGCGAACGGTTCGCCAGCCGCTGCCAACGTGGCTGATCCTGCAACACGTCGATCAGGCCCCGGGCCAGCGCGTCGGCATTGTCCGGGGGTACCACCACCGCCGGACCATCCTCGCCAAGTACAGCCCGCACACAGGCAACCGACGTGGTGACGGTAGGCAAGCCGACAGCAAGCCCCTCGGCAACCGCCATCGCGGGCGGAGACGTCGTGTAGTCGAATTTGAACGGCCAACTTCCGACCTGCGCGGCAGCCATCTCGGCCTGCACGTCCGCGACCGGCTGGGTGACCACGTCGATAGCGCCGGCCAATCCCGATCGGGCCACCAACGCCAGGATGTGATCGAGTTCCGGTCGCGGGATGAGGAGCAGCCTCAGCCGGGCGCCCGGCACCTGCCGCACAACGTCGGGGAAGGCCTGGATGAGGGTGTCGACCCCCCGCACAGTTTCGGCTCGGCCGACGAAGATGACGGTCGGGCTGTCACCGTCCCAGTGGGCCCGCAGGTCCGAGCGGGGCGCACCGGAGCCGAGCCGGTGCAGCGGCACCCGAACATGACCGGCGAGTTTCGTGAGCACCCTCGGATCGGGCGACAACACACTGCGCACCCCAGCCCGCCGAAGGGCGAGACCGGCGACGGTGGCCGGTAAGGCGGTCGTGGCCAGCACCCGAGGACGCAGCACGTTCGAGTCGATCGCCGGCCGCAGACCGGCACGCCTGAGCGCGGACAGGCCAGGCATCCGAGGCCAGGCATAGATCGTCATCACCGTGCGGTAGTCGCGAATGGCGGTGCCTGCCACCAGCAGTGGCGCGAGCGCACCTCCGTGTACGTGGACCAGGTCAGGGCGCAGCGTCTCGAGGGCAGCCGCAAGCGCCTCACCCCGGCCGAGCGGGAAGGTCTCCATCCCGCCGCCCAATTCGACCACGTTCTCGAACCGGTCTGCGCCGTCATGGGCGGCGGTCGTCAGCAGGCTGTGCTGCCCAGGGACACGGTCGACCGTCTCCGAGACAGTCCGGCCCATGGCCTCCTTGTGCGAATACTCCGCGATGACATGAACGACCCGCGGTGTCACCCGTCCGCCCCGACCAGTCCGGACCGCTTGGCGTCCCTCATCCCCTTCACCAAGCCAGCCACTTCGAAGGTCTTTAGCACCACCATCCCGCCTGACTTCACGGGCTGTCGCAGCAGGGCTCCGGGCTTGGACATTACGCCGGGTCGCGACACGTGACTTCTGGCCTCGGGGTGACGGTGTAGGTACTCCGCCACCCAACGTCCGTAGTACTGCTTCTTCTTGTACTGGGCGAGCAGCGAGATCCGGCCCTCGTCGTGCCAGATCCAGGAGTAGACACGACTGATCTTCACGTCAAGGGCGCGAGTTCGATCCGCCAAATCCCAGTCCTCCGCTGCAGTCAGTGTCTCGTCCCACCCCCCGATCTGGTCGAACAGCTCGACTCGAAAGGCCCGTGGCGCCTCCACGTCGCTATCCCCCACGTAGAGACTCTTCTCCAACACCCGACAGGACGCCAGGTACCCCTCGCCAAAGGACCGTTCCGGCACAATCACAGCGCCGATCTCGGGCTGCCGACTGAAGACGTCGACGATATCGGCGCACACCATTGGCTCGAGCACCATGTCCGAGTCGATGAAGAACACGATCTCGCCGGTGGCCGCCTCAGCGCCGCGGTTTCGCTGGGCGGAGCGTTCGGGGCCGGCGTTGATGACGATGTCTGCGAGGTCCGTGGCGATCTGGGCAGTCGCATCGCTGGAGTTGTTGTCGATCACGATGACCTCCACATCGCAGCCTTGCTGCCGGCGCAGAGACTCCAGACAGGAGGCAATGGTGCGCTCGGAATTCCGGGTGGGGACGATCGCCGAGATCTTCACGTCTGAGGCTCCTGCAGTTGGTGGTCCGATGAGTGTTCGGGTCTATCAAGTGCCAGCCAGAGCAGTCCCAACGGAACAGCAAGGATGCCGATCGCGAATGCCCCGGTGACCAGAGCGTCTGACAGCGGCTTCTGGCCAACCGCGATCAGCACACCTCCAATTGGCATCGCCACGGCGGCAGCAATCAACAATGCCCGCCACAAGAACCCGAGCACTTTTGAGATAGTGCGTCGGCGCGAATGGACAGGTTCGTCTCTTGGTGTACTCATGACGGTCCCAAAACTACTCCCCTGTTGGCGACTGAGACGAACGGTCGCACCGTCGCCTTTCCCGATATCTTGCTAGGACAGGTTCAAGACCGCCTCAACTGGCGGCCAAGAGCCGCCCAAGACCCGACAAACATTGCTCGCAGTTACCGGACATGCCAGACTCGGCAACGACGATCCAGACGGAAAGGCGACCATGCTGACGCGCCTGAGCCAGTTGACTTCCGGGCGGTGGTCAGAGTCACTCGACCCCACAATGGATGGCCCGGCGACCTTGGTGCTTGTGTTCGCTGCTAGTTCCGCCCTCGACGACGCCACTTCCGTGGCGGATGCGGTACGTCTGTTTCCCCGGTCTGTCGTCGTGGGCTGCTCGACCGCGGGCGAGATTCTGGCCAGCACGGTCTCTGACGACACGGTGACCGTCGGAGTAACCAGGTTTGATCACACGACATTGCGAGTGGCTCGTGCGCAGCTGCCGACTGCCGCCGATTCGTATGGGTGCGGCACCGAAATGGCCTCCAAGTTGGCTGCCGAGGACCTGCGGGGTGTGCTGGTATTCGCCCCCGGGTTGGACGTGAACGGCAGTGAACTGGTCCGAGGCCTGACCGCCGGGCTACCTGACGGTGTCGTGATCACCGGTGGCCTGTCTGGCGACGGTGCGCGGTTCACCCGCACCTGGGTGTTATCCGACGGCCGACCAACAACCGGCGTTGCCACAGCTGTGGGATTCTACGGCTCTCGAATCAGCATCGGCCTGGGATCGCGCGGCGGCTGGGTCGGGTTCGGCCCGGAACGGACCGTGACCCGATCGATGGGCAACGTGCTGTACGAACTGGACGGCCGTCCCGCGTTGGAACTCTACAAGTCCTACCTCGGCGAGTTGGCGGCCAAACTCCCCGGCAGTGGGCTGCGGTTCCCGCTCGCGCTGCGGGAATCCGAGACAACCGAACGCCAGCTCGTGCGGACCGTGCTCGCGGTGGATGAGAGCGCCCAGTCCATGACTTTCGCCGGGGATATTCCGCAAGGATGGTGCGCCCAGTTGATGCGGGCGAGCTCCGACCAGTTGCTGGACGGCGCGGAAGAGGCCGCCGTGGCAGCGGCCCCGGACGCCACCGCCGAACCCGTGCTGGCCGTAGCAATCTCCTGTGTGGGTCGCAGAATGGTGCTCGGCGAGGGCGCAGACGAGGAGGTTGAGGCGACTTTGGGATCACTACCGGTGGGGTCCGCGCAAATCGGTTTCTACTCGTACGGGGAGTTGTCCCCGGTGGCGAGCGGGCCCTGCGAATTGCACAACCAAACGATGACCCTGACCACCTTCCGCGAGACATGACACCGTGACCGGCGCGGATCCGCTGCACCCAACCCTCAGCCGTCAACTGAAGCGGCTGGGGCTCACATCCGACGAACCGCCCGCGGAGGCCGCCGCGTGGCGGGCGCTGCTCGCACGGGTGGATACCGCCTACGAGGAGAGTCGCCAGGACCTCTACCTGCTGCAGCGATCGCTGGGCGTGGTCTCGGCGGAGATGGCCGCCCTGAACGAGGAACTGAAGGCGCGTGCGGAGTCGCGAGTGCGCGCCCAGCGGGATCGGCTGGAAGCGATCATCAGCGCACTGACGGACGGCTTCTGCAGTCTGGATCTGACCGGCTCGCTGCTGACACTGAACCCGGCCGCGGCCGAGTTGCTCGACGGAATCGCCCCTGGCGAGCCAGTCTTGCAGCGCTTTCGACTCGGCAACGTCACCGGCGAAACTGGCACTCCCCAGACGGCTGTCGACGTCCTGACCGAACTCCGGACCGGGGTCGGCTACCGGGACGAGGGTGCGGTGTTGGTGTCACCGGACGGGACCGAGATACCGATCACGCTGTTGCTGTTCCCTATCACGGAGGGCGGCGAAGTGACCGGCGTCGGGGTCACCTTCCGCGATATCAGCGACCGGGTGGCCACCGATAGGCGGCTGCGACGGTTGGCGATGGCGGTCGACGCCAGCGCGGACGCCATCTACATCACCAGCCCGGACGGCCGCATCGAGTACGTCAATGCCGCGTTCGGCCAGATCACCGGCTGGCCGGCGGATGCGATCCTGGGCCAGAACACCCGGGTACTGCAGGGCGGCCAGACCGATCCTGCCGTCTACCAGGAGATGTGGACTCACCTGTCCGCGGGCCAGGTGTGGAGCGGGCGGCTTCAGAACCGCCGGTTCGCGCCCGGTTCGCCCGGCGATGACTCCCCGGCCGAGCGGTATTGGGTGCAGTCGACAATCGCACCGTACTTCGACGAGAAGGGTGTCCTGCTCGGCTATGTCGCACTGCAACGCGATATCAGCGACCTCGTGGCGGTGGAGCGACAGCGGATCGTCAATGAACTCGCCGCCAGACTGCGAGTTGACGTCGGCTCCGCCCTGCACGCCAGCGGACCCGTCGCCGAACGGGTCGGTGCGGCTCTGCAGGTACTGGTCGACGGACTCCCGGAGGATGGCGGCGGGGAGTGGACCGCGGCGCTGCGAATCGTCGAAGGCGAAGATCAGCCCGCTCGAGAATGCGCCCGGGGGTACGCCTGCGACGGTTGGCTCGCCGTCGTCGAGGATGCTCTCGGTGGTCCGCTCGAGCGAATCACGGAGTTCCGCCGATTCGGTCCCGATCAGCCTGAGGCCCGCGGTGCTGCAATGGGCTTGGTGGTACCGCTCAGCCCCGAGAGCGGGGTGACTGGCCACCTGTCGCTGTTCGCGTCCGAGCCGTTCCCCCGCGACGCGGCCGTGAAGGCAGCCCTGCTGGCGATCGCGGACATGGTTGGGCTGTCGATCGCGGAGGATCGCGCGGCCCGCGCCGCGAATCTGGCCCGAGTCGCCGCCGAGGAGGCAGACCGGGCGAAATCCCAGTTCCTGGCCAATATGAGCCATGAGATCCGCACACCCATGAACGGTGTGCTGGGCATGCTCGACATGCTCGGTTTCACCGACATGGATAGCCGACAACGCGAATATGTCTCGATCGCCCAATCGTCGGCGGAGATGCTGCTGACCGTCATCAACGACATCCTCGACTTCTCCAAGATCGAGGCGGGCAAGGTGCAGTTGGAGGACATCCCGTTTGATGTGCGGGAGACGACTGAGGAGGTGACCGCCCTCTTCAGTGCCCAGGCCGCCAGCAAAGGCCTGGAACTGACCTGTTACGTGCAGACCGATATGCCGACTGCCGTCCGCGGGGACCCGACTCGGTTGCGCCAGGTGCTGTCGAATCTCATTGGTAACGCCTTGAAATTCACCAGCGTCGGCGAGGTCGGGATCCGACTCGTTGCTGCGGAACGCACCGACGGAACACCCATGCTGCGGTTCGACATCTCCGATACCGGCATCGGAATGGGACCGGAGACGCTGGCGCAACTCTTCGACTCGTTCACGCAAGGTGATGCCAGCACCACCAGAAGGTTCGGCGGCACCGGTCTCGGGCTGACCATCTCCCGCGAGCTGATCACGCTGATGGGCGGAACCATTGACGTCAGCAGCACCAAAGGTGCCGGGACAACGTTCGTCGTGTCACTGCCGATGAACGCCAACGTCGGCCCAACCAGTCCGCTGAGACAACTCCCCGGCGCTGAGCGGATACGGGTGTTGGTGGTCGACGACAGCCAGACGAACCGATTCGTGCTGTCCTCCTACCTGCGCGGGTGGAACGTGGCGCACGATTGTGCCGCCGACGGGTTGGCCGCCCTGGAACTGCTGGTGGCCGCCACTGGCAGCGACCATCCCTACGACATCGCCATGCTCGATATGCAGATGCCGGAACTGGACGGCGCCAGCCTGGCAACTCGGATCAAGCAGGATCCGCGGCTGACCTCGACCAAGGTAATCCTCATCACCTCTGCGGGTCTGGACGATCCGCAGGTTGACGGTCTGGGCTTTGAGTATGTGATCTCCAAACCCGTGCGGCTGTCCGTTGTGCACGACATCCTGGCCGACCTGGGTTCGACGCCTACCCCTCGGCGGGTGGCGCCGAATGCTTCGGCCTCACTGGCGGCGTCCATGACCGGAACGGTCCTGTTGGTTGAGGACACCTATGTGAACCGCTGCGTGGGCGAAGGGATGCTGGCCCGTCTGGGGTTGGAGGTGCAATTGGCAGTTGACGGCCAACAGGCCCTTGATCGGCTATCCGAGCGTAGTTACGACGCGGTCCTGATGGACTGCCAGATGCCGGTGATGGACGGCTTCGAAGCCACCCGCGAGTTCCGCCGACGAGAGGTTGACGGCCGGCGGACCCCGATCATCGCCCTCACTGCCGATGCCATGGCCGGCGCGGAGGAACAGTGCAAACTCGCCGGGATGGACGCCTACCTCAGCAAGCCCTACACCCTGCAGGGTCTGCACGGGGCACTTGAACCATGGCTCAACTCCGAGTCCGGTGCTCGGTAGTGGCGGCCCGGCGGTACCGGCCACCCCGCGAGTGGATGGCGCCACAGGCGGACTGGCCATCGGGTCGGTTGACCGACGACGCCCCGCCCTATGCGGTCGTGACCGCGGCCATCGTGTCCCGCTACCAGGAGGTCGTCGGGGATCGCAGTCTCCGATCTGTAGCCAGGCAGGCAGGTATCGACGCGACCAGCCTGGGACGGATGCTTGCCGGCGAGACAGTTCCGGACGTCCACACCCTGGCGGTCCTCGAAGACGCCGTCGCGACCGACCTATGGCCGCCTCGTCGCGACCGCCGACAGCCGAGCACGTAGCGGCGCTACGATCCTTCAGGTGAGCGATGACAGCACGCCGGAGTACTCGGCAATCCGCGACGACGCCCTCGGCTCGATGGATCTGGTCGACACCGTGGCCGCACTGGCGCGCGGGGATGTCAGCGGCGCGGAACTCACTGCCGCCGCGGACCAACGAGCGCGCGAGGCCGATACCCGACTGAACGCTGTAGTCACGTGGGTACCCCCGGTGGTGGCCGCGGTCGGCCCGTTCGCTGGGGTGCCCTCCTTTCTGAAGGACAACGAGGAGCTTGCCGGCTTCGCCACCTCGCACGGCTCTCGCGCCACTTCTAGGAAGCCGGCGGACCACACTGGCGCGTTCGCCACCGAGTTCCAGGCGTTGGGCCTAGGGCTCCTCGGTAAGACGACCTTGCCCGAATTCGGACTCACTGCAGCTACCGAACCACTGGCCCAAGGTCCGACTCGAAATCCTTGGAACCTGTCCCGATCCACGGGCGGCTCCTCAGGAGGTTCGGCCGCGCTGGTGGCGGCCGGGGTTGTCCCGATCGCGCATGCCAACGATGGTGGCGGCTCGATCCGCATTCCGGCGTCGTGCTGCGGCCTCGTAGGTCTGAAACCCAGTCGCGGTCGGGTCACCCCGCCGGCGGGTATGGAGTCCCTGCCCGTCCAGATCGCCGAGCACGGCGTACTCACCCGCAGTGTCCGCGACACCGCCCTGTTCTACCGCGAGTACGAACGGCTGCGGAATGGAGCGGGTGAATTCGAGCCGCTCTCGGCGGTGACTGGCCCCTCCGCGCGCCGGCTCCGGATCGGTGTTGCCGTGAACGGCCTCGGTGGCCTACCCGTGGCCCCGGATGTCGCCAGCACCGTGCTGGAGACGGCACTTCTGTGTGAAGGACTCGGGCACCGCGTGGAACAACTGCCGCTGCCGTTCGACCAACAAGTAGGCAAGGACTTCCTGCGCTACTGGGCCTTCCTCGCGTTTGCCCTCGAGTTCGGCGGTGGCCGGTTGTACGGACCGAACTTCCGCCGCGATGAGTTAGAGCCGTTCACGCTCGGACTCAGCCGGTTCTGTCGCTCAATCGCGCCCAATATCCCTGCGTCCATCCGCCGATTGCGTCGTTTCGAGTCGGAGTATGCACGCGCCTTCGACCGCTTCGACGTGCTTCTCACTCCGGTGCTGGCCCACGAGCCGCCGCCAATCGGATACCTGGCGCCCGATATCGATTTCGACACCCATTTGCTGCGGCTCCTCCGGTACGCATCGTTCACTGCGATGCAGAACATCAGCGGCGCGCCCGCCATCTCGATGCCGCTCGGACGCAGCAGCGACGGTCTTCCGATCGGTGTGCAGGCAGCGGCTGGCGTCGGGCAGGACGCCAGACTGCTGGAACTCGCTTTCGAGCTGGAAGCCGCCACGAACCCGGCGTGACCATGGCAGCCAGCAACCACGAGCGCGGAGCACGGCCAGGCTCACCCGGTAGCATCGTCGGGATCTTCGCACTTCGGGTGAGACCCTGCGGCCGGGGACTGGGAAACTCCGCACCGGGAGCCCGCAGATGACGGCCCATCCAGGCTCACCGTCGTCCCAGGTTAGGGGTCGAGGGGTGGGTCGGGTGTGTCGCGGTAGGTGAGGCCGCTGGGCATGGTCCAGGTCCATCCGGGTCCGGCCGTCGTTCCGCCGGTCTCGGGCGGGCCGGTTTCTGGTCCGCTCGGGTGGGGTTGGAGCCCGAACCCGAAGTGCGTCTTACACCGATGGTGGCGTCT
>CAZJNU010000067.1:0-14455 GCA_964547485.1 uncultured Actinomycetes bacterium | reverse complement strand
GTTGCTGTTGCTCGGGGGTGCCGAACATGTCCAGGATCTCCATGTTCCCGGTATCGGGGGCTGCGCAGTTGATTGCCTCGGGCGCCAGCCGCGGCGAGCGTCCGGAGATCTCGGCGACGGTGGCATAGTCGGCGACGCCGAGGCCGTGGGCGGGGTCGGTGCTATCGGGTAGGAACAGGTTCCACAGACCCATCCCGCGGGCGACCCGCTTCAGGTCGGACACCACCGGTGGCACCTCCCACCTGTTGCCGTTGGCAATGCTGTCTTCCCGCTGGGCGAGGTACACGGACTCCGCCGGGTAGACATGCTCGGCCATGAATGCCGTCATCAGGGCCGCGTACTCGGCTGCCTTGGGGCTGGGCGTGAGATCCATCGGTGGCTCCCTGTTGCGTGGGGTGGGGCGTCCGTTGGCAGCGTAGCCCGCCCCGGCGGACTACCGTCGGACCCATGGCCGGACCGGACTCATCGCCTGCGGAGCAGGTGTCGGCAGCGCCACAACTGTCAGGCGTGGCGCCGCTGCGGCCGAAGGACCCGGAGCGGGTCGGGGTGTTCACGTTGCTGGGCCGCATCGGTGAAGGCGGGATGGGTGTGGTCTACCTCGGCCAGGAGCCGGACGGTAGCCGGGTCGCGGTGAAGATCGTGCGCGACGAGTTGGCGGGTCAACTGGAGTTTAGGGCGCGATTCTCCCGGGAAGTGCGGGCGATGAAGGGTGTCCGAGGCCCGCGAACTGCCAACTTGATCGCCGCGAATGTGCGGGATACACCGCAATGGGTGGTGATGGACTACGTCCCCGGACCGAACCTCGCCGAGCGACTGCAGCACACAGCTGGACTCGGGGCAGTCGGTGTCTGCGAGTTCGTGCTGGGGTTGGCGCAGGGTGTGCTGGCCATCCATCAGGCCGGGGTTGTGCACCGGGACCTGAAACCATCCAACGTCGTGCTCGCCCAGGACGGTCCGGTAATCCTTGACTACGGCATCGCCCGAGCCCTCGACGCGACGAGTGTCACCAGCACAGGCTCCCGGGTCGGGTCGCTGGTCTGGATGTCGCCAGAGCAACTGCTGGGGACCGGCGAGGATCGCCCCTGCGATGTTCACGCGCTCGGTCTGCTGGCCTACTTCGCGGCTACCGGGGAGCACCCTTTCGGCACGGGTCGGCCGGAGGTTGTCGCGTGGCGGATCAGCGATGGTGAACCCACCCTGACTCCCTATCCGCAGGTCCCCGGGTTGGACGAACTCGTCCGGGCTTGTCTGCGCCGTGACCCGGAGCAGCGTCCCACCGCGGCTGAGGTGTTGGCCCGGTCGGAACTGTTGGAACCCGGCTGAGTCGGCACGGCCGCCGTTTGCGGTCGGCTGCCGCTGGACGCCTTAGACCTCCGGTTTGGGCGGAGCCGAGACCGATGCCAGTTCGGCGCGCCGCTCGGCGAGGCGGGACTCCCAGGCAGCGATGGCGGAGTCCAACGCAGGTCCTTCCGCTGCGGCCGCGGCGGTATAGGCGGCCCAGGCGTCACGCGCCTGTTGATCGCAATGAGAGGTGTCGACAGCCGTTGATACCTCAGTGCCAGCAAGGCCCGTAGCAGTCGCTCCGGGATTCGGGGCCGGAGTCGCTCCGGGTCCCTCGGTCGCAGTGGCACCGTCCGGTGGGCTGGCACCGGTCGGATCAGCTGACGCGGTTGCCGAGGCGGTGGGCGTCGGCTGGCTGATGGCACGGCATTGGGAGGTCTGCGAGAAGGCGGTTGCCAACTTCGTGGCGGAGTTGGACAGCGCCGTGACGGCGTTAACGATTTCGTCGTGTTGCCAACTGATCGCAGACAGGCGGGTCTGACCATCGAGGTTCTCGGCCACTGTTGCTAGGTCGTCGGCGGTGGCCCCGGCCGCCATCCGCGCCCCCTCGTAGCCGCGTATCGGCCCGAAATCTGAGTCCCGAAGCGCGGCGCCTCCGGTCTGCTGGGCGCGGCGGACGCTGTCGGTCTCGGTCCGCACCGCCAGCGCGTACTCGTCGAGGTCGGACACGGATCCAGCGGACTCCTCCTCGGCGTTGGCTGTTTCCTGCTGCCAACTGGCCAGGGCAGTCTGTCCTCGGCTGACGACCGAGGCGATGTTCGCCAAGGCCGCGTCGATCGCCTTTCGGTCGGCCGCCAGAGCCGGCACCGCTCGGAGGGCCGCCGCCACCTTCGGCTGCTGTGACGACCAGCTGTCAAGGGAGTCGGCGGTCAGAGTGCGCAGACCGGCCATCTCGTCCAGGGCGCGACCCATCAACCGGAGATCTGCTGCCTCAGTGCTGTCTGTCGCCAGCGTCGCGGCTGCCGCGTGCTGTCGAGACTGGTCGACCGCCGGCTCGGCCGAAGTACGTATCTCGGCGGTGGTTGAGGCGGCCGCGAGTTGGAGTAGAACGGTGTCGACGATCTCGCGGTCCTGCGTGAGCAGCGCCTGCAGCTGGTCGGACCGCCTACTCTCGCGCAGGTAGTACCAGCCGCCGACGCCAGCCGCGGCGAGGGTGAGCACCAACACCAGGATCAGCCACGGTCGTGACCGTGAACCTGACCGGGCTGGATGGCGGGGTTGGGCAGGGCCCCCGGGCAGGGCATCGCCCGGCCCCTCGCTGCCAACCGACGGGTCGGCGCCGGTGCCGGTCGGGTTGGCCGGGATCCGGTCCAGCACAACCGTGTGTTGGGTCGGGCCCGCCAGCAGTGCGTCGATTCCCGTCCGCGCGACCGGGATGATCTGGGTTGCCGCAGGCGGTGTGTCGATTGCCGGTGCCAGCACGGAAGTGGCTGTCTGGTCGGTGGCCGGTGCCCAGACCGACGTGGCCGGTGCCTCAGGCGAGTTGGCAAGTCGGACCGGAGTGCCGCAGACCAGGCAGTAGCGGAAGCCATCTTCGAGCTCACCCTCACAGTGCCGGCAGGTGCCCGCGAGGGGTGGAGGACTACCGGTCGTGCTCATCTTGCCCCCTCCTTCCCTGCTGCGAGGCCGTCACTGCGGCACCCACGATAGTTCACCCGGCGCTCACCTCCGTGGAGCTCAACAGGTACTCGGCGCGGCTGCGTCTGCCGCGATGTAGACCTGTTCCCGAGGGTGCGCGCCGTAGCCGTCCCGCGAGTCGTACCGGGCGCGGGCGAGCCCGGCCATGATTTCGGCAAGTCCGGCGTCGGTTCCGTTCACGTCCAGGTAGCGGAGCTTCCGGCCGTACCTGTCCTCGTCGTCGGAGCCTTCCGGGGATACCAGGGCGACGGTTCGTCCCAGCACCAAAGTCTTCAGGTAGGACGACGCGGGGCCGAAACCACATTCTCCGCGCTCCGGTGTGTCAATGCCGAGGACGCGAACCCGACCGACGCCTCGGACATCCACCGTGTCGCCGTCGACCACCTTGTCTACGACCCCTGTCTCGGATGCTTGTGCATCGGCGGGAGCGCTGGCAGCGCCGGCCAGGGTGGGCTTGGGTGTCGTGGGCTTGGGGGGCGAAGGCTTAGGCGTCGAGGTGATGGCTGACCGGGTTGCGGTCGAACTGCTGGCGGAGGCGTCGACCCCGGGAGCAGAGCCGGACTGTTGCGCGGCGGGGCCGCCGACTTCGACGCCACACGCCGTCGCGAACAGGCCCACGGTCAGCATCGCAGCGGCGACCCCGATGCCAGTTGACGACTTCCTCAAGTCCGAGACCGTTCGGCTTCCGCCTTCAGATGGGCCAACGTAGCGCGCATGGTGGCCCGATTGCGGGTCGCGGCATCCCGGCCGCGGCCGACCAGCAGGCCGGAGGGTTTGACGATGGCGCCTCTGAGACCGGCGCGGTGGTCTTCCCACCGCTCGGTGACGAGGGTTCCACCGGTCGAGTTCGGGGCCAGTTCGTAACTCCAGCGGGCAACTGGCAGGACGCTGAAGGTGACATCGAAGGCGAACGCCTCCGGCGGTGACGCCTGCACCACTCGACAGGTGGTGGACCAGGGCAGCCAGATCCGGTTGCTGCCGGTGAAGACGTCGCCGACCAGCCAGGGCCCGGATCCGGAGCGTCGGTGGACTCCGCTTGCCTCTGGGCTCCACCTCGGGTAGTTGGTCGGGTCGCTGACCAACTCCCAAACTGAGGCGATGTCGGCGTTGACCTCGATGGCCTCGCTGACCGTGCTTTGCGCCATGTTGCTCCTCCGGCTATCGGGTCCAGGTGGCTTGTCGCAGCAGGTCGCCCTCAACCCCGGTAAGAACTCGGTCCACCGGCCCACGCAGGGATGGCACCCCAACCCCGCCGGCAGAGGCGACCCGGACGGCATTGCCAGGAGCCCCCGCGTTCGGATCGCGCACCTCGGCGTCGGTGAGGCGGATAGCCCAGAGGCTGCCGTCGAACCAGCGAGGGGATTGATAGCTGAAGCCGGACCGGTGCAAGGCGGTCGGCAGCAGTCGGCCGTCGCGGCGGAGGAACTTGATGACGCTGCCGGTGCCGTCGTTGCTGACCAGTTGGGCGCTGAAGGCCACCTTGCGGGAGTTGCGATCCCAGGCCAGCGCATGGTCACCGGTCGGCTGGAATCGGGTCGCGGCCAGCAGGGCACCATCGGAGAGTCGCCGGATTGTCAACAACTGTTCGGCGTGCAGCGGGATCGTGGACGCCAACGCAACCGTCGCGCGATCGGGCGCCAGTGCCGCGGTCATCAGTCCACTGCCGCAGTTGGCGCAGAGGGTCCGAAGCCGTGAGGTGACCGTGTCGAACGCCAGTACCCTGCTGCCGTCGGAGATGACCACGAACCTGCCATCCGCGGTGACCTGGGGTATCCCGGTGGCCGGCAGATTGATGCGCGGTACACCCCCGATCAGGATCCGCACAACCGGGCGCACCGGGTTGCTGGGCGTTCCGTCTTCGGCGATGTAGGCCAGCACGTTGCCGGAGTCAGAAGAGGACGGGTACATCGCCAACGGGCGAAACGCGCTGACCGTGGACTTGTAAGCGGTTAGCGAGATGGCGTCGGGTCCTGTCTGCACCGGGTAGATCAGACGCGGGATGGTGCGGACCTCACCGCGGGCAAGTACCTCGCTGCTGGCTGCCACTGGCGGCGCGGACCGGTCGGCGGCTGCGGCCGCCGGGGCTGCGAGGGCGGTTGGCTTGACGGAGGTGAGTCGCATGACGGGCTCGCCCAGAGCCGCGTCGAAACTGCGGGCCGGGTCCTGGCTGCACCAGGCCGCGGCGCCCGCCGCCGGATCAAGCATCTGGCGGAAGCAATTGCGCATGGCGCGCTCGGCCCACCAGTTCGGGTGCATGCTCTCCTGCACCTCGTAATTCGTGCCGACAGTGGAGGTGAGCCGGATCTGGGTCATCCATTCACTCAGGTCCCACGCCCCTGGGGTGGTCCAGGTCTTGCCGAGGTTGCTCAGGGTGTTGACGTTCTTTGCACAGAGGCGGTGTCCTGCCACGACCGGGTCCATGTTCAGGACCCGGATTCCGCTTACTTGGGAGTCGATCACCGCTTGTCGTACAGCGTTGCTCACGGTCGGCGCGACCGTTCCGGCTGCCCAGGTCATATCGGTGTTCAGGAACGGGCAGCCGTTGTTGTACAGCCGATCGATGTACGTCTCCTTGGTGCGGGTCTCGGTGGCCGGTGGGATCGGATTCGGGTAGGTGCTTACGATGATGGCCGCACTACCTTGACCCGAGTCGTTCAGCGCTGTGCGCAGCCGCACGATCGCGTCGGAGATGTTCTTGGTGGTGGCCGCGACGCCGGTCGGTGAGAAGAGTTTGGTGACATCGTTCTGCTTCGAGCAGGGGGTCGCCTTCCAGAACGGCAGGAAGGCCAGTACGCACGTCTTGATGACGCCGGAGAACTGGAAGTCGTTGCCGCCAATGGACAGCACCACAGTGTCGACGGTGTGGTTGGCGGCGAACTGCTTGAGCAGGGTGAGTTGGCCCTTGCCGTCGGCTGTATCCGCGAAGTCGATGCCCGGTTTGAAATCGCCGTTCTTCCGCGATCCGGTGGTACGCGTCTCGGCGCCGCTACAGGCGAGGTTGAGGGTCTGTTGCCCACCGCCAACATGGACGAGTGCCGCGGTGGATCGATGGCACTTCTGTCCCCACTTGTCGATCGCCGCCGCGGCCGGGTCCGAGTAGGCGTTCTGACCGCCAGCGTCAACGCGCCACTCCGAATCCTCCGAGTTGCCGGCCCAGCGCCCGCCCTCCCCCGAAATGAACGAGTCACCCAGGCTGACCACCCAGCCGTCGGCGCCGGCGGCAGTAACCGGGCCAGCCGGGGACGTGGCGGAGGCAGGGTCAACCGGCGAGGTCGCCGCCGCAGGCAAGCCAAAACCGGCTATCAGCAGCGCCGCACACACGATGCCAGTGGTGAGACTTCGGATTCGTGCGGCGCCGGGCGTGCGCGATCGTGGGATTGCCATAGAGTCACATTAGCCCCGACTTCGGACAATCCTCCATCGCGGCGGATGAGGAGGATCAGATATGGCAAGGTTCAGCACCACGGTGACTTCCTCGGCCGATCCGCAAGCTGTCTTCGACTACCTTGCGGACTTCTCGACGGTTGCTGAGTGGGATCCGGGCGTATCGGCGGCCCAACCGATCGACGGAGTATCCGGCGTCGCCGGTGCGCGTTACCTGGTGACTGCTGAGTTCGTCGGCCGCAAGATTCCGCTGGAGTATCACTGTCTGATGGCTGAGCGTCCGGACGACTCCGGCGGCAGCGGGCGGATCGAGCTCCGTGCCGAGAATGCGGATTTCGTGTCCTTCGATGTCATCACGGTTCGACCGATCGGTACAGGCTGCGAGGTCCGCTATGACGCAGACCTGGCGCTCCGCGGGATCCGTCGGGTGGGTGATCTCGGATTGCGGGTGCTGTTCGAAGTGATAGGTAGACGCGCCAGCGGCGGCTTGCAGCGGGCATTGGCGGAACTGGCATCGGGTCGATGAGAGCTCCCCAGTTGGCAGTGCCCGGCTGGCTGGCCACCGCCGGCGACGCGGCACTGGAGGCGACCGTGGTGGGCGGCTTCAGCCGAGTCGGTTACGTCATGCGGCGTCGAATGTTCGACTGGCCCACTGCCCCGGCCGACCTGTCGGGCCGATTCGTGGTGCTCACGGGGGCGACCTCCGGGATCGGTCGGGAGGCGGCCCTGGAAATGGCCGCGGCCGGTGCCGACCTGGTGTTGGTGGGTCGCAATGAGTCACGGCTGGCGAAGGTTGTCGCCGACGCTCGGGAGGTCGGCGCTGTCGGCGCCAGCGTGCATGGACTGCGGGTGGACCTGTCGCTGTTGTCAGAGGCGCGACGGCTGGTCACGGTCGTCCGGGAACTCACGCCGGTGGTCGACGTGCTGGTGCACAACGCCGGGGCGATGACGCATGACTACACAGTCACGCAGGAAGGCTTCGAAACAACGTTCGCGACTCAGGTGCTAGCGCCATTCGTCATCACCACTGGGCTGATGGGGGAGTTGCGCGCCGCCGCCGATCCTCGGGTGATCGTCGTGGCCAGTGGCGGTATGTATGCCGAGCGGCTCGACCCCGGCACCGTCCAGTACGGCGCTGCGGACTACGACGGTGTGCGTTCCTACGCGCGAGCGAAGCGGGCGCAGGTGGCTCTGTCCGAGGAGTGGGCCCGAAGATTCCCCGAGATCGGATTCCACTCGATGCACCCCGGTTGGGCCGACACCCCAGGGGTGGCGGACGCCCTCCCCGGCTTCCGCCGGCTCACAGGTCCGGTACTGCGCACGCCAGCGGAGGGCGCCGACACCATCGTGTGGTTGGCAGCTTCGAGTTCGCGGGACATCCCGAGCGGTCGATTCTGGCTGGATCGACGTGCACGTTCGACGGTGCGGCTGCCCTGGACCAGACCAGCGCCGGGTGCGGCCGCCGACCTGTGGCACCTCGTCGGGGTGCTGACCGGCGAGGATCCGCGGTAGCTGGCGGCTGGCCGCCTGCCAGCCAGCGAGGGCGCTATCGTCTTCGCCATGGCTGATCTGCTCTACAACCCGGTCGTCAAGACCGCGCGGGTGATGTTCTTCACGATGGGTATGAAGTTGGACATTCGCGGCGTGGAGAACATGCCGCGGAAGGGCGGGGCAGTGCTGGCGATCAACCACACGAGCTTCCTCGACTTCATCTTCGCCGGTGTCCCGGCGGCCGATGCGGGCGGACGCTACGTGCGCTTCATGGCAAAGGACGCAGTGTTCCGTCACACGGTTTCCGGACCGTTGATGAGAGGTATGAAGCACATTCCGGTCGATCGCAACGCCGGCGGCGGGGCCTACGCGGCTGCGGTGGAAGCGCTGCGATCGGGGGAACTGGTAGGCGTCTTTCCGGAGGCGACGATGAGCAGGTCGTTCGACCTGAAGGATTTCAAGACGGGCGCCGCCCGGATGGCGGCCGATGCCGGCGTGCCGCTGATCCCGGAGATCGTCTTCGGCGGGCAACGGATCTTCTCCTACCACCACAAGGACCTGTCCCGCGGCAAGGCCATCAGTGTGCACGTCGGCGAGCAGATGCACCCGAACGTCGACGACGATATGTCCGAGGTGACCGCGGAACTCCACACCCGGATGCGTGACCTACTCGACGAGACAATCGAGGACTACCCGCAACTTCCGCGCCCCGGCCAGGACGACTGGTGGTTGCCCGCGCGGCATGGCGGTAGCGCACCGACTCTGGCCGAGGCGGCGGAGTTGGAAGCGGCAGCGAAGGCGAAGAAGGCAAAGGCTCGCGAGGACAATCGCTAACCCGGCCCATTGGTCACGGCCTGTCAGTGCGGGAACTGAAACGGCGCGCGAAACGCGGGCGCTGCCAACTAGCGTTCAGCCATGAACAACACTGCCCCATTCGTTATCTTCGCCAGCGAATTCATCGGGACCACCCTGCTGCTGCTGCTCGGCATCGGGGTGGGGGCCAACACCACGTTGAAGAAATCCTTCGGCGTCGGCAAGAACTGGCTGCTGATCTCGTTCGGTTGGGGGTTCGCCGTCTTTGTCGGCGCCAGTGTCGCCTGGCGCTCAGGTGCCCAACTCAACCCCGCGGTGACGTTGGCGCTGGCAACCACCGGCAGCCTGAGTTGGTCCAAGGTGCCGTTGATCATTGTTGCCCAGGTGGCGGGGGCAGTGTTCGGAGCGTGCCTGGCGTACCTGGCCTACAAGAAGCAGTTCGACACCCACGACGAGCCGGCCAACACCGGCGGCATCTTCTTCACCTCAGCCTCGGTGTCGGCGCCAACCTGGAACATCGTCAGCGAGGTGATCGGCACGTTCGTGCTGGTCTATTGGGTATTGGAGAGCTCGCCCTTTCAGCCGGGTACCGCAGACTCGTCCGTGCAGTTCGGCAACTCCGCCCTCGGCTACGCCGGCGTCGCCTTCACCGTTATCGCCATCGGAGCCTCGCTCGGAGGTCCCACCGGCTACGCCGTCAATCCGGCTCGCGACTTCGGACCGCGGTTGACCTACGCGTTCCTGCCAATCAAGGGCAAGGGGTCGGCCAACTGGGGCTACGCCTGGATCCCGATTGTGGGCCCGATCATCGGAGCGCTGATAGCGGTCGGGTTCTTCGAGTTGACGACCTGACGATGACCGCACCGCCACCCCTGCGAGAAGGGTGGTTGCGGCGTGGCCGAACCCTCGCAACCGACAGCTGGTCGGCACCCACCACCGCGGTCGGTTGGCTCGCGATCCTGCTCGCCGGTCGCGACGTCAGCCGAACTCGACGTGACGCCGTGGTGTTGGTCACCGGGCCGGGAGTCGCCCGGCTATTCGATCGGTTGAACCCCAGGCTCGGAATCGGCGCGATGACGCTCGGGGGCGTGATTCTGGCTCGGGATGAGGCGACCGCCGCGCAGCACTGGCGGCACGAGTTGGTACACGTGGCGCAGGCGCGACGCTGGGGACCGCTGTTCCTGCCGGCGTATGGGCTGGCGTCGCTGGTGGCGCAGACGACCGGACATGACGCGTACCTGGCGAACTTCTTCGAACTGGAGGCGAGGCGGGACGGCGCCAGCTGAGGCAGGACGATAGCGCGACATGGGGGCTCCCCGGCACTCGTGTGGACTCAGCGCGGGCCCCTGGCAATGCTGGGCCCATGGCTGATCCAGAACGTATGCACATGATCGACTCGCTCTGGCTGGACATGGTCCAGGCCGACGGGCCGGTGGCAGTCGGGGGCGTGTTCGAGTTCCGCGGGAAGCCGCCGGCGTTGGCAAAGATCCGGGCGAGGATCGCCGAGATCCTGCCGGACTCGCCTCGGCTTCGGCAAATCCCGGCTCATTCCCGCACCGGTGTGCTGCAGCCCACCTGGCAGGACGCCGAACCGGACCTCAATCATCACGTCACCAGGCGGGCAATCGCGGTCGGCGGCCTGGAGGGGGAGATCTCGCGGATGCTGACGCTCGCGATGCCGACCGACACCCCACTCTGGGATATCACGGTGTTGACGGGCTACGCGCCGAAGGAGTGGGCGCTGGTGTGGCGTCTGCACCATTCGGTTGCGGACGGCGAAGGGGTGACGATGCTGGTCGGACGCGCCCTCGATATGGCACCGGATGGTGGGATGACGCTGACCGACGCGTTGGTCGCCCAGGCCGCGGCGTGGCGCGCCGAACGAGGAAGTGCCAAGGACCGTGCGATGGACGCCGGCGATCGCCTCAGGAATGCGCTCACCGGCGCCTTCGCGGATGCCGCCGCAGTCGCCTACGCAGCGCCGGACACCATCCGCGCGCTGTTGCGATTGGCTCCCGGCCGTCCCTCCGAGTTGTCCGGCGCGCCGGGTAAGGGTCGCGACTGGCGTCATCTGCATCTGCCACTGGCGGATGTCAAAGCTGCCGGGAAGCGGCAAGGCGCCACGATCAATGACGTGATCATGGCGGGCGTCACCAACGGCTTCCGACAGGTGCTGATCGCGCAGGGTTCAGATCCCGAGGGTCGGGAGGTGCGCGCGATCATGCCGGTGTCGCGGCGGGTGCCCGGGGACACCCGGTCCAACAACCAGGTGAGTGCCATGCCGATCGCGCTGCCGGTGGGCATCGAGGATCCCGTGAGGCGGCTCGAACGCGTGGTTAACCAGACCAAGCAGGGAAAGAAGTCGATGGCGCCAGCTCTGATCGGAGCGGTCGAGGACACCGTGTCGAAGGTCGTGCCAGCGCCGCTGCAGGAGTTCGTGGTGGCCCGCACCGGTTGGTCCACGGCCTGGATGACAGACACGTTGGTGACCAATGTGCGCGGAGCCGCGGTGCCGCAGTACTTCTGCGGCCAGGAGGTGCGGTATCTCTCCCCGATCATCCCGATCGCCTCGAGCCTGCGGACCGTTGTCGGGATCAACTCCTACAACGGCAGCCTGAACATCTCTGTCACCGGCGATGCCGAACACGCAGCTGACGACAAACTCTTGCTGGCCGGCATTGCCGCTGGTATCGACGAATTGATGGCGTTGGGGGACTAGGGAACGGGCGCTCGAGACTGCTCGGCCACAGCCTTCGGCGAGGACGCTCGGCGACACCGTTTCACTGCAGACGCACGCCTGTATTTTCCCTTCCAAGGTCGGTAGACCTACAAATGACGGCCCGTCCGGAGCCCCAAAACCATACGTTCGGTGGATGCCGTCGGTGGCCGTTCGGTTCACGATGGATCCCTATTGCGTCTCGATCCTTGTCGAGGCACTGGTTTCGTTCTCACAGATGTATACATCTGTGTTCACCTGGGGAAGGCTGGCGGCATGAAACCAATACGGGTTCTCCCACCTGTCGTTGCTGTTGCTCTCACTGCCAGTCTCGCTGCGAGTCCCGCCTGGGCCGCCGATGCTGCCGCACCCGCTGCGGCCGCACCTACCGCCGTCACTGCCGCTGCTGCCGGACCGGTGGATACGGCCACGATCCCTGCGTTCGATGCCCGGTTCGTACTCCCGGCCGCCGACGCTGCCCGGGTAGCCAAGCCGGGTGTTCTGAGTCTGATCGCTTCGGTCGGACTCAATTGCCGGTTCAACGGCGTCTGGACCGACTACTCGCCGGCTCTGGTGAAGAGAAACCCGCGGATGAACGTCAACGTGAACGCCAGCATCGGCTGTGCGCCGGTCGCCAACGCGATGGGTGACGGCAGCGTCCGGGTGCAGTTTGGTGCCAGGGTGGTGGCGACGAAGGCGCTGTCGTGGAAGACCGAGATCGCTGCTCGGCCGGCTCTACCCGTGGTCAAGTTCCCATCCGCTTTGAAGCCACCTCAGCTGAATGCGCTGCGGGACCGGATCGCGAAGACTCCTGGCGGGCTGCCAGTGGCGAGTCCGGGCGGTAAGGCGAGTTGCCGGATGCTCTCCGCCTGGTGGGGTTACCCGTCAGATGCCTTCCCGGCCGCGCCTCGGTTGAAGTACAACGTGCCTCCCGCGTCGTGGTTTGCGGTTGCCTGCACCCCGGTCTCCAACGCCGGCGGCTCTGCCGCAGTCGCGCCAGCCAACGGGGCCGCCGCGAAGACGATCGCTTGGGGAGCATTCACCCCCTACAACCCGCCGCCCGCGCCGATTCCCGCGTTCGAGATGACCTTCCTGACGTCGGCAATTCCGGGGGCCAGTGCGGTGGCCGGGCGTAGTTCAATCGATTCAATCCAGCTGCGCACCAAAGACCTCAGAATCCGGGTTTACCCGAAGTTCGACAGCATGGACCCGCTGCCAACGGTCAGCATCACGGGCGCCTGGTTCGACGAGGTTGAAATGGGGAGGGTGCACGTCAAGGCGGGGGCCATGCCCGCGGACTTGAACCCCGGCGCGGCGAAATTCGTTCTGGACTATGAGAAGGACGGAGTGAAGGTCGAGGGCCTGGCAGAGGTCGACAAGGAGTGGAAGGCAACTGAGGGCTTCGAGAAGCCCAAGATGCCCGACCTTCTCATCTCGCTGCCCGCCGCCCCCGCGGAAGCTGCACCGCCCACTCTGGTCCCCGAGAAAGGTCTCCTCAACGCCGACTGGGTCTCCCCAACGGGGGTCGCCGCTGTCGCGCCGGCCGTCGTGACGGATGACGCGGGTGCCGCCGCCGGGGCGAAGGCGGGAGCTCCGGTCGGCCCATGCAGCATCAGCGGCTACCAGAAACGAGTCAATTGGCTTGACGGGCCGGCATCGCCGGCCGTCTCGGCCTCATGTGCAACTCCGGGTCTCGCCGCGGGCGCCGCGGTGGCCGTCGGAGCGGTTGCCTCGCCGGCTGTCGCTCCCGGTGCGGTTGCAGGCGCCGCACGCGTCGCCGCCGCGGCCGTGGCGACTGTCCCCGACGTGATTATCCCGACGCCACCACCCCCGAACGACAACAAGGGCAACGCTGATTGGTGGCGCTACACGGTTCCGCAGGTCTGGAACGAACCGAACGGGCAGCCGGTCCGCTGGCCCACCCCGAACACCCCGATCGACGTGTGGGTGAACTGCCCGGCGCTAGCCCCGCTGGCATGCGAGGACGAAGCCGGACGCGTCGCGTTCGCGGTCGGCAAGGTTCGAGAAGGTGGCGGACCGAAGTTGCGGTACGCGGGTATTGACAAGTCGGTCTTCGTTCCCACGAAAGCCCGCCACACGGACCCGGCCAAACAGGGCGCGATCACGGTCACCTTCACCAAGGCGGCTGCCACATCTGGTGCTGGCGCGACGGACATCTTCAATGGTCTAGGTAACAACGCTGAGGCCGGCGTGGGTGGCTTCGACTGGGTCAACAACAACGACGGCCAGGGCGCCAAGATCGCTGCCGGATACGTCGCGATCGACTCCACGAAACTGCCGGCGATGGACAAGTGGCGCCGACAGGTCCTCTACATGCACGAGTTGGGTCACTCGATCGGGCTGACCCACCCGGACGTCGCCAGGACTTTGCCCGACGGCACGCAGCAGCCAGCCCTGCCCAGCACCGGTCAGATCATGGACAGCAGGCTGGATGTGCCGGCTCCCCGTTGGGGCAACGGTGATCTGAAGGGTCTGAAGCTGGTCGGCTCCGAGGCCGCCCCGTTCGTGCCCGCGCCGCTGCCCACGCTCGCGATGGGCGCGTTCACTGGCAGGAGCAGGACTTCGATATCACTGAACCTAACCGTTACAACCGAAAGGTCTGCTGCGGTATGTCTTGCGTACGGGCGCACGAACCAGGCCCCCGAAACTTGGGCGCAGGTCCCGATTGAGGTGGTAGGTCCGGTGGCGGGCAGAAGCGTGACCAGGGTCGTCACGGGACTTACACAGGGCACCGAGTATGGGTTCCGGGCGAAGTTGATGCCCACAGCCGATTGCGCCGGGGCAACGACTCTCGTCCCGTTCACCCCCATAGTGAAAAGGGCGACCCTGTTCTAGTTCCCGAGCCCGGGACCACCCCCGGTGCGTGGTTGATGGCTCTATTGACATATAGTCAATAGAGCCATCAACCACGAGGAGACGCATGTCCGAGGCATACATCTACGAGGCAATCAGGACGCCGCGCGGTCGCGGCAAGGCCAACGGTTCCCTACACGGGGTCAAGCCGGTCACCCTCGTAGGTGGGTTGGTCGACGAGTTGCGCACCCGACACTC
>CAZJNU010000066.1:9179-14486 GCA_964547485.1 uncultured Actinomycetes bacterium | reverse complement strand
CGAAGTACCCGCGGTTGGCGTACTGGCGAATGGCAGGGATGCATGTGTACGCGCTCAACTGCGCGGAGCTGATCGACGGCGTCCATCGGGAACACGCTCGGGTACTGACCAAGAGCCGCGCGCTGCAGGAGGCCAAGATCCTGCTCGGCAACGGTCTACTCACCGACGAGGGTGAGAGTCACCTTCGTCACCGACGGATGGTTCAGCCCGCCTTCCACCGGGACCGCATCCGCGAATACTCCGAGCGGATGGTCGCGGCCACCGTCGAACACGAGCAGGGCTGGCAGGTCGGACAGCAGGTCGACATGGTCGCGGATATGAGCGGTCTCACGTTGGACATCGTCGGTCGTACCCTGTTCGGCGCGGATCTGCGACACGATGCCGCGGACGTCGGCGATGCGCTGAACGCCCTACTCGAATCGTTCCCACGGCTGATGCTGCCCGGCGGACAGTTCCTCACCAGAATCCCGGGCACACCGATGCACCGGATCATCGGCGACCTGGACGACCTCGATGGCATGGTGCAGCGAATGATCACTGAGCACCGCGCCTCGGGTGATACCGGTGACCTGCTGTCGATGCTCATTTCCGCCCAGGAGGACGGGACCGGCATGTCCGACGACCAGCTCCGCGACGAGGTGATGACGCTGGTGCTCGCCGGTCATGAGACGACCGCGATGAACCTCACCTGGACCTGGTATCTGCTCTCCGTCAATCCCGCGGAAGCCCGGACCCTACGGGAGGAGTTGGCGACGGTGTTGGCGGGCCGAGCCCCGACCGTGTCGGACCTGGCCGCGTTGCCATTCACTCGCGCCGTGATCTCCGAATCGATGCGGCTGTTTCCGCCGGCCTGGGTGATCGGACGGCAGACCACCGCGGACATCGAGATCGATGGCTGGCCGGTGCCGGCGGGGTCGGTGATCATGACGTCCCAGTACGCGATGCACCGCGATCCACGCTATTGGGATTCCGCGTTGGCGTTCAGGCCATCGCGCTGGCTGGACGACAACGGCAACTACTCCGAAAAGGCTCCCGGGCAGCCGAGGGGCGCCTGGTTCCCGTTCGGTTACGGCAAGCGGCAGTGCATCGGAGATCAGTTCGCCCTCACCGAGGCGGCGCTGGTGGTGGCCACGCTAGCTCAGACCTGGGCGCCGCGGCTGGTGCCAGGATCGCCGGTGGAGCCATTCGCGGCAGTCACCCTGCGGCCTCGGGACGGAATGCAGATGACGCTGGAACGCGTCAGCGACGGCTGACGCCGCTCACTGCCCGGTGCGGATCTGGGTCCAGTAGACGTCGCCGGCAGCCACCAGCGCGGCCGCTCCCAGGATTCCCGCATTCTGTCCAGCACTGGCGGGAAGAATCTGAACCCGCCGCACGAATCGGAATCCTGCATGCCGGTCGAAGCTTTCGAGCAGGGGTTGCATGAGCAGGTCCCCTGCGTTGATCAGGCCGCCGCCGATCGCCACCACGTCGAGGTCGAGTAGCGCGGCACAGGAGGCGATGATCTGCCCAACCGACTCCCCGCTCCGCCGGAAGGCCGCGATCGCAGTGTCGTCACCGCTCTCGGCCGAGGCCAGCAGCGCTATCCCGTCAGCAGTGCCACCATCGTCTGGTGACCAGCCCCGCTGTTGCGCCCACTCCACAATTCGGGGACCAGCGGCATACATCTCCAGGCAGCCGCGGCCGCCGCAGGGACATTCCGGTCCGTCGTCGGCGACGACCATGTGTCCGATGTGCCCGGCATTGCCCAGCCCACCGTTGTAGACCCGGCCGGCGAGCACCAGACCCCCGCCGACGCCGGTCGAGACGACCATGCCGAGCGCGTTGGCACTGCCCTTGGCGGCGCCCATCCAGTGTTCGGCGATCGCCACACAGACGGCGTCGTTGTGCACCCGCGCCGGACCGTGCGGCCACTTCTCGTGAATCCGCGCTGCCAGCGGAAACTCCCGCCAGACCTTGATGTTCAGTGGTGAGACGACCCCCTCGGGCCAGGTCATCGGCCCGGCGCACCCGCATCCGACGCCGGCGACCCGGTCGACTCCCGCCTGCCGTAACGCCTCGTCGCCGGCATCCGCCAACGCGTCCCAGAGGGCCTCGGCATCTGCGTGACCGCCGGTCGGTATCTTCACAACGCTCAACACCTCACCGTCGAGCGTGACGACGCCAGCGGCCATCTTGGTGCCGCCGATATCGATACCGAGGACGCAATCGTTCTGGAGTTCCACACCCGCTGAGGTCATGGCCGCATCCTGTCAAAACTCGACGCAGATTGCCGACTGTGTCAGCCGTCGACAGGGCTCGGCTTCTTGAGCGTCTCCGGCATCATGAGGGAGGCCACCAACCCCAGCCCGACGATGACTGCGCCTACCAGGAACGCAGCGCCGAACCCGGCACGGTCCAGCACGAAGCCCGCAGCCAACGGTCCGATGATGGCGCCGAAGTCGCTGACCATCTGAAACACCGCCACCACCGTGCCGCCCGGCCGTCCCTGGGTGACGTCACCGACGACCGCTGACGGCGCCGGCCCCAGGAACGCACCCGCCATCCCGAACACCGCCATTGCCACCAGGAAGACCCACACCTGACTGCTGACCGCGAGCAGCAGCATCCCCGCAACCGATGCCACTCCGCCGATGATCATGGCCGGTCTGCGTCCCCGGTTGTCCGCCATCCGGCCGCCGGGCAGGAGCAGCAAGGCCTGTGTTGCGGCCGCCACCAGGAACCCGACTCCGGCGACTCCCGCGCCCTGTCGGAGCCCCTCGACCACGAACAGTGGGACCAGCGCCGAGCGCAGACCAAAGATGCTGAAGCCGTTGCCCAGGTTCGTGGCGAGGGCAGCCCAATAGGCTCGATTGCGGAGGGCCTCCGACAGCGGCAGCGCCCCCAGCGGCTCACTGTCCACGTGGACACCAGTCGGCCTGTCGCGATAGGTCGAATCCTCGGCTGGGTCTGTCAGACCCGGTATCTCCCCGTCCTCGCGCGGCGGGTCCGCCGCCGTCGACGCACCAGCGTCGAGGTCGTCAGCACTCAGCCCACCGGCGGGGAATCCGGCCGTGCCCTCAGCCCGCCGAATATCCGCATCCGTATGAGGTGCGGGATCCCGCAGCATGATCAGGCACACCGCCGTCGCAGCCGCCAACGTGACCGCGTAGACGATGAACGGCGCCCGGATGGAGATGCCGACCACCAGCCCGCCCACTGCCGGACCGGCCACGCCACCAAAGAGGAACCCCGCCTGAAACGCGCCCGACGCCCTACCCCGCTGTTCCGGCCCCGCGGTACGCAACAGCAACGCCATCGCCGACACCGTGAACATGGCGGATCCGAAGCCCCCCAGAGCCCGCATGATGATCAGCTGGGTGTAGGTCTGGGCGAAGGCCGCGGCAAAGCTGGACGCGGCCACGATGGCGAGACCGGAGGCGAGCACCCTCCGCTCCCCGATCCGGTTGACCAACGCCCCCGCCCCCGGCGAAGCGATAAGCCGCACGAAGGCGAACGCGCTGACGACCGCCCCCGCCAGGAAAGCAGACACCCCAAACGTCCGAGCGAAGACCGGCAGCGCCGGAGCGACGATCCCGAATCCCAGCGCGACACAGAAGGCGATTGCCGCAAGCACCCCCACCTCGCGGGGGAGGCCCCGCAACAGCGGCGTCCGCTGCGCGAGCCCGCTGAGTCTGCTCACACCGTGACGCTAGTGCACAGCCTGTGGCGGTTGGTCGGGGAATAGCGTCAGCCACCCCGGGTGTTGTCCAAGTTGCGCGGACATAGGTGACAAAGGTATTCGGCGGCTGGTGCACCGCGTTTATGTGCACTGTGCGCCTCCTTCCACCGGTCCGGCAGCGTCACTTCGGGATCTGGAGGCCAGGATGAAGGCAGCTCGGCGTGCGGCACTGTCTGCCGCGACGGTCAGCACTCTGCAGAGCAGGGGCAGCGACGGATTCTTCAGCCGAGTCGGGGCCGTTCCCCGAATGTTGCGTGACACGTTCAACGGTTCGTATGTGGGTTTGGGCAAAGGGCGACTGGCGGCCATGAGCCTGGCGCTGCTCTACCTAGTGTCGCCGGTGGACCTGCTGCCGGAGGCGATCCTGACCATTCCGGGTCTGCTGGATGACGCGGCAGTCGCATTCTGGCTGGTCGCCGGCCTGATGAGCGCGACTGACGACTATCTGGGCGCGAGTTACATCCCGCAGTACGCCACGGCCACCGTCATCGAGGATCCGGCGTACCCGCGGAGTTAGACACAGGTTCGTCCGGCTCTGCGCCCACATTGGCCGGTTCCGCATCGGGCGGTTCCGCATCGGCCGGTTCCGGTCGTGGGCCCGGCGGGAGTTTGGTGTCGCGTCGATGCTGGACCACGATTGCCGATCCGAGAACGACCGTGCCGACCACCACAACGCTGGTGGCGATCCAGGTCGGCATGCCCAGCAGCGCCAGGGCGGCGCCGGCGATGATCACCAGCAACAACCACTTGAGCTCCTTACCCTCGTAGCGGCTGGACACCCTTGCGCCGATGAACACACCCGGAATCTGGCCGACCAACAGTGAACCCACCACGGCCCAATCGACCTCGCCGATCCCCCAGTGCGCGATGGCACCCACCAGCAGCATCGGGACAGCCTGCAACAGGTCGGTCCCAACCAACCGGTTCGGCCGCATCGCCGGGTAGAGGATCAGCAACGCTGCTGCGATGAGGGTTCCCGACCCAACCGAGGTCATCCCCACCAGGATTCCCACCGTCAGTCCGACGCCGAAGGTGAGGCCGGCACGCAGTCGACTGCGCGGGATCTCGTTACTGGTCACATGCCCGGCCCGGCTGGACAGTCGGGTACGGATCAGAGTCACGGCCACGGCGACGATCAACACGACGCCGATCATTCGCTTCAGTTCGGCGGCCGAGAGCATCGTGAAGAACCAGGTGCCCAGCAGTACGCCGGGCACCGACCCCATCGTCAGCCAGCCGGCTACCGCGAGATACGGGGTGCGTCGCTTGAGGTGGACACCCGCGCCAATCGGCTTGATGGCCGCGGCCGAGACAACGTCGGTGGATACCGCGATCGGCGCCGGAATCCCGAAGATCAGCACCAACATCGGCGTCACGATGGCGGCACCGCCAAGACCCGTCAGTCCGACTATCGCCCCGGAGAACAGACCTCCGAGGCTGATCCAGCCGTCCCACCAGGAGAGGAAGCCCACCGACACGTGGCAAGTATGCCGCAGGACTATGGGCGCGTCGGGATTTCCTCCCGCGCGGATTCGGACGCCGCCGGCCGGCGGGGCTGCGTCCCGGTGCGCGGTGGCCCGGGGAAA
>CAZJNU010000066.1:6827-9079 GCA_964547485.1 uncultured Actinomycetes bacterium | reverse complement strand
AGGGTGGCTGGGCGTGTCGCGGCACGGGAGTCCGGCTTGACCGACGAGGGCTCATCACCAGCCATCCCAGCAGCAGCACTGATCCGATGGCCATACCGACCACCAGACCCACTTCGTTGCCGATGATGTCCGACAACGAGCACTGCCGGTTGATGGCGATGAGCTCCTTCTGAGCCAGTTCGACAAACAGCGGCACCATCAGCACCACCGCCATCGCGACCAGCCGCACCGACCTCGGCCGCAGCCAGACGACCGCGACCCCGAGCGGGAGGTACATCAGCACGTTGGCGGTCAGGTCACTGGGCCACAGGATTTGTCGCCCGACCGGCAAAGTCACCGGCCGGAGACAGACACCGGGGGCAGCCTGCAGGGTGTTCGACGTGGCCAGGGACAACGCCACAACCGCGAGCAGCGACATCACCAGCAACCCCGTCACCAGCGGGTTGGATCGCAGCAGTCGAGCCAACGGAAACGCGAGCAGCACGGCGACCACCACGACGACCAGCAACCAACCCCCGTAGCTGTCGAGCACCTTCTCCAGGTGGGCCCACCAAGCAGATGCTGCGGCGGCCAGCTGGTCCATGACAGCCAGCATCACATCTCACGGCGGGGAATGGAACGCCCGGTCGGGTCGGCCATCCGGTCGGAGGCGCTGGCATCGGTGCCGAAACCAGCCGCGTACAGCGCCGTCGCAGGGACCAAGCTGATGTGACCCGGGCGACCCTCCAGCGGACTAGACCTCCGCTCAGGCTAGGCCCACCGGCCAGGTGATGCGGGCCGGCTCGAATTCCGTTGGCGTGCCAGAATCGATTAGGCGAAGCCACCACCGGCGACACGCGTTGCCTAGGGGTCGGGGCGTTCCGAGGGAGGCCAGGTGTCCGAGGACCTGAGCATCGAAGCGCTCCGGATCAGCGAGCAGCGACACCGACTACTCGCCGAACACGCCAACGACGTGGTGTGGACGATGTCCGTCGAGGGCGAAATCACCTCAGTGAGTCCGGCGGTCATGGAGGTCCGCGGGCTGACCCCGGAGGAGGCGATGAGTCAGTCGCTCGACCAGATTCACCCGCCCGAGTCGATGGCGGTATCGCTGGGCTACTTCGAGCGTCTTTACGCGCGGCTGGCAGAGGGTCTGCCGCCCGAGGAATTCCACGGCGAACTCGAGTACTTCCGCAAGGACGGCTCGACCGTCTGGACCGAGGTCCAAGTCATCCCCCATCTTGACGACGACGGCAACCTCATCGAGATCCTCGGCGTCACCCGGGACATTGACGAGCGCAAACGCCACGAAGAAGAGCGCCGGCAGTACGAGTCCGATCTGCAGCAGGCGCGCGATGAGACGGTCGCAGCGAACGAGGCTCTCCGCGCCGCGAATGAGCAACTGCTCAGGTTGGCGACCACGGACCCGTTGACCGGAGCGAAGAACCGCCGCTACCTCGAGGATTGCGCCAGGACCGAGATAGAGCGATCCAATGACAACGGGCAACCGCTGGCCATGCTGATGCTGGATATCGACCACTTCAAGGAGGTCAACGACCGGTTCGGGCACCAGGTTGGCGACCAAGTCCTGGTGGACATCGTGCAGCGACTGCGCGCTGCGCTGCCGACGGAGGACGTGTTGGCGCGCTGGGGAGGCGAAGAGTTCATCGCCCTGCTGCCGAACCGCACGATCCGCGAAGCGGAGAAATCGGCGGAGAGCTGCCGACACGCCCTTGGGTCAGCCCCCTTCGCCGAGACGGGATGCGTCACCACCAGCGTCGGAGTGGCGGCATACACCCGCGGCGAGCCGTTCGACGAGTGGATTCGTCGGGCCGACCGTGCCCTCTACGAAGCAAAGGCCAACGGACGAAACCAGGTCGTGGCCGTGGTCGACGGCTAGCGGCCCGTCATTGCGGCTCCGCGACGGTTGCGTCGACCGAGGGTAGACGGACGCCTGTGCTGCTGGCGCAGTCATAGCCGTGCGGGTTCTTCGCGAGGTACTGCTGGTGGTAGTCCTCGGCGGGGAAGAACACCCGACCTTGGGCCGGGCCGATCTCGGTGGTGATCGGGTCTAGTCCGTCGGCCACCAGAACCTCCTGGTAGGCGTCCCTCGTGGCTGCCACCACCCGCTCCTGCTCAGGATCGGTGGTGAAGACGGCGCTGCGGTACTGGGTGCCGACATCGTTTCCCTGCCGGTAACCCTGGGTCGGATCGTGGTTCTCCCAGAAGGTGCGCAGAATGGTGTAGGTGTCGATCCGCTCCGGGTCGTAGGC
>CAZJNU010000066.1:0-6727 GCA_964547485.1 uncultured Actinomycetes bacterium | reverse complement strand
CGGATGATCCCGCCCCGGCAGCGCATCACCGGGCTGGATCATCGTCGAGGAGCGACCGGTCAATCGGGTCCACATGTTCACGTCGCCCATCGTCACCCGCGCGGCGCCGATAGGCAACCGCTGAGCAGGGGCCCAACGGGGTCGCGCAGGGTCGGGGCCGACCGGATGGCAGAGCCAGGGCCCCACGACGACCGGCCCGCCAAGGGTCCGCGCAGCGCGCGACGGCGACCCGTACTCTTGGTCGGTGGTTACAGCCAGGCATGGTGCGTCGACGCTCGAGCGCCCCGAGGACGCGGTCGCCGATCGGGATTCCACAACTGACCCGGTACCTCTGCTGGACCCGAAGAGCTGGCGTGACCGACTGGTCCCGGCGATGCCCACGGGTGGGTGGCGCGGCTGGATCGGACCGATCGTCGTCACGATCATCGCCGCGGTGCTGCGGCTGACCGACTTGGGTCGACCGCGCGCCCTGATCTTCGATGAGACCTACTACGCCAAGGACGGTTTGAGCCTGCTGCGGTTCGGTACCGAACAGCAGTTCAAGTCCGACGCCAACGACCTGATCATCGCCAGCAACGGCGAACCCTCGACGCTGGACGTGTTCAGCGGCGGCGCGGCGTACGTCGTGCACCCGCCGCTGGGGAAGTGGGTGATCGCCGCCGGCGAATCAGTCTTCGGCGTCACCCCGTTCGGCTGGCGGATTCCGATGGCGATCATCGGGATCCTGAGCGTGCTGATGCTGGCCCGGATCGTGCGACGACTGCTCCGATCCAACCTCTGGGGCACCGTCGCGGGCGGTCTTCTCGCAGTGGACGGTCTGGGTATCGTGATGAGCCGCACGGCTGTGCTCGACAACGTGTTGATGGGCACGACGCTGGCGGCCTTCGGCTGCCTGCTGCTCGACCGCGACCAGACCCGGCGTCGGGTTGCGGAGCGACTGCCAGCGGGAGCCGACCCCTGGACGCTGTGGGAGTCCAGCTTCGGACCTCGGCTGGGGCCGATCCTGGGGATGCGTCCCTGGCGACTGACCGCGGCGGTCTTCCTCGGCCTGGGCTGCGGCGTCAAATGGAGCGGGATCTGGTTCGTTGTAGGTTTCGGGCTCCTCACCGTGCTGTGGGACGTTGGGTTGCGCCGTACGATCGGCGTCCATCGGCCGTGGGCGGGCGCCCTCATCCGGGACGCCCTACCGGCCGCCATCTGGATGATCACCATCGTGCTCGTGGTCTACCTGGGCACCTGGACCGGCTGGTTCCTCACCGACCAGGGCTACAACAGGCAATGGGCGGCATCCCGGACGACCTCCTTCGGGTTCATCCCGGATGCCCTCCGCTCACTGTGGCACTACCACGCTGAGGCCCTCAACTTCCACACCCACCTGGTCTCGCCGCACTCCTACCAGGCCAATGCGTGGGCGTGGCCGTTGCAGACCCGGCCGACGTCCTTCCACTATCTGGAAGCCAAGTCGTACGAGAACGGCGTGACCTGCGGAGCGGACAGATGCGCCCAGGAGGTCCTGGCGCTGGGCAACCCGCTGATCTGGTGGGCCGGTGCGATCGCGATGCTGCACCAGGCCTGGCGCTGGGTCGGCCGACGAGATTGGCGCTCAGGCGCGGTGCTCGCCGGGTTCTTGGCGGGTTGGGCGCCCTGGCTGATGTTCCAGGAACGGACGGTGTTCGAGTTCTACTCCATCGTCTTCCTGCCGTTCGTGGTGATGGCGCTCGCGATGTCGCTGAGCACCGTCCGCGGCGCCGCAACGGCGTCCAAGACGAGACTGACGACGGGCACCGTGTTGGTGACGCTGTTCCTGGTGGCGGTGGTCGCGGTGAGCTGGTTCTTCTTCCCGATCTGGACGGGTATTCCGTTGCCGTATGACAGCTGGCATCTGCGGATGTGGTTCCCGACCTGGGTGTAGGGCCGCCCCCCAGGGGCCGGACACAGGAGACCTTCGACTACTCCGCCGGGCCGCGGTCGGACATACGAGTGGCCGAGACCATGACGGTCCCGGCCACCCGATTCCAGTGGAGCTGAGGGGATTCGAACCCCTGACCCCCTCGATGCGAACGAGGTGCGCTACCGGACTGCGCCACAGCCCCGGAATCCCGGCCAACGATACCGTGCCCCCGGTTGTCGGCCGCCCGGAGGCTCTCCGGTCGGCCGCGGGTTTAGGTGGGTGGGTCGGCCGGACTAGACGGCGGCCCGATTGGGCGGAAGCACATAGATCCGCCCGGTACGCCTGAGGTCGGCCAGTATCAACTCGTTGGGCTGGAACTCGGCGAAGTAGTCGCGCAGAAGCCCGTCCTCATGTTCACGACCGATTTCGCGCGGTAGCGCGCGCTGCACTCGAAGGACGCGCAGGAGGTCATCGACTCGCGTTGGGCACGGAATATGTGCAGTCGCAAGGGGAGTCGCGACGGGATCATCGCGGAATCGCAGAGGTACCGAAGATGTCATCCGAGCACCTCCACATCGACGAGCGGCGTTTCTCCATCGTAGGCCTTGCGCACTACTCGAATCAACGAACGGTCAGGAAGCAGAACTTCACCCTGCGCTCTCAGTGCAGGTTTCCCAGTTCCCGCCACCCATGCGGCCCTCGCCCCTTTGGTCACGTGCAACCGGATCAGTCCAGGACTGGCTCCTGGGACCATGAACTCGCTTCGCGCGACGGATTCCACGACTGACGTGGCAGACAACCCCCGCCAAACGAGCGTCGTTCCCTCCGCGGTGGAATCCGGGAAGACGGTCGAGATGTTTCGAACCCCTCGGAAGAGCACGAGGTCAAGCTTCAACTCACCGCGGGCGATTGCTTCAGTGAGTGCATCCAGCCCTACCAATCGGCCAGGAGGGTCCGCGCGCAATGCGGCCTGCACGCTTTCGTAGAACCGGTCGGTCTTCTGCCATTCGACCAGGGCGGCGCGCTGCTCGGCGGTGAGCGCTTGGGCCCAGGCGGCGAAGTCGCGATCCATCTGGGCGAAGATCGGCGGCTCGCCTCCCCCAGATACGCCACCAGTCAACCCTCCACCTCCCGACCCACCACCGAGTGGGCCGGTGCTTCGGCGGCAACCACAGCGCGAAGCTCAGTGCCATCGTCTACCGCCTTGAGAACCCATTCGGAGTCCTCGCCCCCGGAGAAGACCCGGCTGAGGAAGCGGTTGAAGTGCTCCAGTTGAATCCGCTTGTTGACGTCAAGGGAAGGATCGGCCGCCGCCGCGCGCTTCGCGGCGTCCCAGATCGCGTCCTCGACACCGCCCGCAGAGCGGTAAGGATCACGCTCGGGCATCCGCGACCGCTCTCTCGGCTTCTCCAACAAAGCCCTGCGCCGCTGCGTTGAGCTCGATGGTGTCGACCAGATCGTCTCGCCAGGCATGACTGAACTCGCCCATCGCATCGCTGGTGGAGATCGGCTCCTGTAGGGCGCGCAAAGCCTCCTGAATCGCGGGTGTCACAGCAGGTCGATCGAGGTACGACGTTGCGAGGTTGCGAAGATAGTTCGCAACCACGCGAGAGCCCAGGGCGGTATCTGCCGCAACTCGACGAGCGACGGTATCCAGGTCGATGCCAGCGATCTCCAGCAGCCGACTCAGCAGTTCAGACCCATCGTGCTTCCTGAATCCGTTTCGCTCAGCCAGTGGAGCAAGGAGTTGCACCAGTCGATCAGCATCGAGGGTGCCCTTGCGTGAGGCGTCTCGGAGCGCGTCCGCGACGAGACTCAGATCGCCGACCTGCTCAAGGAGGTCGGCGATTGTGCGCGCTGGAGTCATCGTAGGCAGGCCCCCAGCAAGCGTCACGTCCTGCGCGTCCAAGGTGCGCTGACGATGGTGGATCTGTGGTCGTTGAGTCTGGCGACGGGTGGCTGAGACGAACTCATGCCGGTCGCTCCACAGGCCGCCGATGTCGTGCAGTCGTGCAGCGGAGGAGCCTGCGACGACGACACCGTGTGTGCGGTCCTGGATCCGCTCCTCGCCCGTCTTCTTTGGATCCGTGCTCAGCCAGGCCGCACGCAGGTCGTCCAACGGGTCGCCCGGAGTGCCGGCATCCCGATAGACACCGTGGGCCAGCCGCTTGACATGTCCGATTTGGGCGAGCCGCGACATCTGCAAGCGGGTGACGCCGTGCATGCTGGCTTGCGCAGACGTCACCATGCCCCATTGGTGAGCGGTGAACTCCGCGAGTATGCGGAGGACATCTTGCGACTTCATGCTTGGAGTGTATCTCTCTGGGAGATACTTTACAAGCAACAATGCTGGAGTCTGGCCAATGGTGCGCGCGTTGGCATGAACAGGGTCACAACTGAAATGTCGGGGAATCGGTGTACCCACGAGCTGAAGGCTTCCCAAGACACCCACGCCAGGTTCTCCAGCCGGCAGCGAGGGGAGGCTGCAAACCGACCCGGGTACCCCCGGGAAGAGCAGCGGCGAACCTACTCGCCAGCGGCGCGGGGTAGGGCGACATCGGACCGCTCGGGGTAGGCGTACTCGTCGAGGCCCAACTCCTGCTCGGCATCCGTGTGAGTGGCGCTGATGGCGGCGGTCTGCTCCATCAGTCGCGCGCCCGACAGGGAACCCGGCGTTGTGACACGCCCGCCGGATCCGGCCACCACCGCGGGACGGCGACCGGCCACGGTGAAGAACCCGCGGCCGCCTTCGGTCACCACCCCTCGGACTCCGCTGGAGCGGGTGGAGCCGCTTCGAGCCGCGCCGGGCAGGAGCGAGCCGCGGGCTGCGGCGGCTGCCGAAACCGCTCCGGTGCGCAATTCGGCAACCTCGGACGGAGTGAGGACCCGAACATCGTCGGCGCCAGGGGAAGTAGCGCCGAACGTCCGTGCCTGACCCGCTGATGCGGCGATAGGTGAGGAATTGTGGTCCGACGAGGTCGCGTCGCGGTCGGACACCGCGGAGGCCTCCAGGTGACGCCGAACTGGAACGACAGTCGCCAGCGGGAGCTCCGAAGTGGCGGCTGCTCGTCGAGAGGCCATCCGGCGGGCCCATCGTGAATCCTGCGCCACCTGTGCGCGAACCTGGGTGCGGGCGAGCGAGAGGAATCCCACGGCGGCCAGGACCGGCAGCGCGGTCAGCCACAGGGCAAGCAACCCGAAGAACCCTGCGATCCCGACAAGCAGGGTGACACCGAGCAGCGCCGCCAACGTCCGTCGGCGACGAGCCGCCGCAATCCGGACGGCGACTCGGCGTGAATCCGCCCGTCGGGCCAGCAGTACCTCGTGCTCCTCGACCGTGTCGACGAACGGATCGACACCATGATCAAGGTGCAGGTCGACCGAGGCGTCGAGCACCATCGAGGAGGCCAGCGAGGTGGGGGCGTCGGTGCTGCCGCGCTGACCGGAGCGAGCGACGAGCATCACATCGACCGGGCGCCGGGTGAGCCGGGAACGGTCCAGCGTGGCCATCGCATGGCGGAACCGGCGGGTGGTCCGGTGCTCTGCGGTCCGCTCGTGGCGACGTAGCCACATCGGGACCAGCACGACCGCCCAAAGCACAAGGATGGCAACGTACAGGAGGCCGGTGGGCATGCAGCCAAACCTATGCCCACCAGCGGATAGCCAGTCATGGCCGACACGCCGTGTCGGACGACAATCCCACCCGAACCGGCAACTATCGCAGCGGTCTTGACCGTTCGTTGACTCCGGCCAGCACGCCCTGCGGAACCTCGTCCACGCACAGTGCGTAGGTCTGGTGGTCTCGCCAGTCACCGGCGATGTGCAAATACCGGCGCCGAAGCCCCTCGTACCTGAATCCGAGTTTCTCGGCGACCCTGATGCTGGCCTCGTTCTCCGGTCGGATGTTGATCTCCAGCCGATGCAGGCCGAGCCGGAAGAAGGCGTAGTCGGACACCATCGCCACTGCCCGCGGCATGTACCCGCGACCGGCGTAGGCCTCGTCGATCCAATAGCCGATGTAGGCAGATCGAAGCGATCCCCACGAGATTCCGCCGAGCGTTATCTGCCCGGCGAATCGACCCCCGATCACGAGCGCCATCGCCATCGTCCGACCCTCCCGGGCCTCGTGGCGCAGGTGTCGAACCATCTGTCGGTAGGTCGGCGGCTGTTCCGCGGCCTCCGGTGGGCTGGTGGCATCCCAGGGGGTCAGCCAGGCCATGTTCCGGCGTCTGACCTCCGACCACATTCGACCATCGGAGGCCGACAGCGGGCGAATCAGCAGGTCACCGTCGCTGAGCTCCATCGGCCATCCGCGGGTCATGTCCCCACCATTCGGGCGGGACGCGGCCGACGCAACTCCGCTACCGCATGGGGTAGCACCGGGGTCAGCACCTTGATGGCGTCACTGACGGCACCCTGCGACCCCGGCAGGTTCACTACCAGCGTCCGCGCCACGATCACCGCCACCCCGCGCGAGAGCACCGCCGTGGGCACGCCGGCGGCCACTCCGGCCGCCCGCAGCGCCTCCGGGATGCCGGGGACGTCACGTCCGCCGAGGGTTCGGGAGACGTTGGCGGTCACGTCGGCGGTGACGTCATCGACGGTGATGCCGGTGCCTCCCGTTGTCAGGATCACGTCCGTTCCGGCTGCGATCGCGCTGCGAAGAGCATCGTCCAGGGACTCCTCGCCGGCGTTCGCCAGATCAGGTACGACGAGAGCATCCGGCGCGTCAAAGCCCATGTCCCGTAGCGCTGCCACCAGCACGGGACCTGTGCGGTCGGCGTATTCACCTCGCGCCGCGCGGGTGGAGACCGTGATGGCCAGCGCGGCCGGCGT
>CAZJNU010000065.1:0-14785 GCA_964547485.1 uncultured Actinomycetes bacterium | reverse complement strand
GCAGCGCCGAGCTCGCGGCGGCGTCGTTCTGACCGGCCGCGAGCAGGACGTGGCTCGGCCGCGGAACGCCGGCGGTGCAGGCGCTGCCGGTGGAGACCTGGATTCCGGCGGCGTCCAACAGCATCAGCAGCGCATCCCCTTCACAGCAGGGGAAACCGACATTGAGGATGCCAGGTAGGGAGTCGGCCAGGGGTGTGTTGATCACCGCGTCGGGGATCGCTGCCAGCACCGCCACGGCCAACTGATCGCGCAAGTCGGCCATCGTCCGGTTGGGGTCGGACGTGCCGGCCGGATCCGCCCGCGCCGCCCGTAACGCGGCGGCCATCGCCACGGCGCCGGCGACGTTCAAGGTTCCGGAGCGAACTGAGCGTTCCTGTCCGCCACCGAAAGTGACCGGAGCGCAGGGGATCGAGGTGGGCAGCACCAATGCCCCGACGCCGACTGGGCCGCCGAACTTGTGCGCCGAGACGCTGAATGCCGCGGTCGCGGGCAGAATGTCGCCACCGGGACCCACTGACTGGACAGCGTCCACGTGCAGCGGGATTCCAGTGCCCGACAACGCCGCGGCGATCTCGTCAATGGGTTGCCGGGCACCGGTCTCGTTGTTGGCCGACATCACCGACACGATGGCGAGCTCCGAAGCCCTCGCCGCCAGCAGCGCCTCCAGCTCCGCGACCGCCACCCGGCCACCGCCGGTCACCGCCAACTCGACAACGTCCGCACCTTCGGACCGGAGCGCGTCGGCGGCGTCCAGCACTGCGTGGTGTTCGATCGCGGACACGGCCACGATCCGGCGGCCGGGGTGCTGCGACCGCCGGGCCCGGAAGATGCCGGCCAGAGCCAGGTTGTCCGCCTCGGTGCCGCCGGAACTGAAGATGACGCTCCCAGGCGCGACGCCGAGGTCTCCCGCTAGGGACTCGCGCGCCTCCTCCAACACTCGTCGCGCGGCCCGGCCACTGGCGTGCAGGCTCGACGGGTTGCCGAACTCGGCGGACACCAGGGCGGCCGCGGCCTCCGGGCGGAGGGGCGTCGTCGCCGCGTGATCCAGGTAGGCCATGGCAGCGAGTCTAGAAGCGCGATCCCGGCGGCTACCCGCCGCGGCCAACGGACAGACAGAAGTGCGCGGCCAGGCCCCAGTGCTGGAACCCAACCGCGCACTTCCCAAACCGAAGGGTCAGCCCTTACGGCTGTTGATCTCCGCGGTTAGCTGCGGGACCACTGTGAACAGGTCGCCGACAACCCCGAAGTCGGCCAGCTCGAAGATGGGCGCCTCCGGATCCTTGTTGACGACCACGATCGTCTTGGAGGTCTGCATCCCGGCCCGGTGCTGAATCGCACCGGAGATGCCGTTGGCGATGTAGAGCTGCGGCGACACCGTCTTGCCGGTCTGACCCACCTGGTGGTTGTGCGGGTACCAGCCGGCATCCGTCGCCGCCCGGGAGGCACCTACCGCTGCACCGAGGGAATCGGCCAGCGCCTCGATGACCGAGAAGGAGTCGGCCGAACCGACGCCCCGCCCGCCGGAGACGACGATCGCCGCTTCAGCCAGCTCCGGGCGTGCACTGCGGGCCTGCTCGACCCGGTTGGTGATCCGGGCCCCGCTGTCCGCGGGGGACAGCGTCGCTGCCACCTCCACCCGCTCGCCGGCGGCCGGTGCGGCCTCGGCGGGCGAACTGTTGGGCCGAACCGTGATGACCGGCGTACCCTTGGCGACCTTCGAGGTGACGATGATGGCGCCACCGAAGATGCTCTGCACCGCCGACAGGTCGGCATTCAGACCGACGGCGTCTGTGACGATGCCGCTGTCCAGCTTGATGGCCAGCCGGGCACCGACCTCCTTGCCCTCTGCGGTCGACGGGATCAGCACCGCTGCCGGGGCAACCTGCGCCACCAACTGCGCGAGCACGGAGGCCTTCGGTGCGACCAGGTACTCACTGAGCTCCGGCGCGTCAGCCACATACACCTTGGCGGCGCCGTACTCGGCGAGCGTAGGGATGGCCGCATCGGCGCCGGCTCCCACGAAGACTGCCGACGGTTCGCCAGCCGAACGTGCCAGCGTCAGCAGTTCGAGCGTGACCTTCTTGACCGCGCCATCGGCGTGGTCGACGAGAACGAGAATCTCTGCCATGTCGAATGCTCCTAGATGAACTTCTGGGTGGACAGGTAATCGGCGATCTTCACGCCGCCGTCGCCGGCGTCGGTGACGACCTGACCCGCAGCGCGGGGCGGGGCGTCGGCGAACTCCACGACCACCGACGAAGCTGCGGCGGTACCCACCTCGTCGGCCGACAGACCGAGGTCAGCGAGGGTGAGGGTGTCGACGGGCTTCTTCTTGGCAGCCATGATGCCTTTGAAGTTCGGGTACCGAGGTTCGTTGATCTTCTCCACAACGGAGATGACCGCGGGGGTCGAGGCCTCCACCTCGTCGTAGCCAGCCTCGGTCGGCCGCTGGATCTTGACACTGCCACCCGCCACCGCGACGTCGTTAGCGAAGGTGAGCTGCGGGTAACCGAGAATCTCGGCCACCATTGCCGGCACGACACTCATCCTGGCGTCGGTCGACTCGGAGCCGAAGATCACCAGATCGGGCTGCTCCTTGTCGATGGCCTTGGCCAACGCCTTGGAGGTGGCCACGGCACAGGAGCCGTGCAGCGCATCGTCGACGACGTGCACCCCGCGGGCCGCACCCATGCTGAGCGCCTTCCGAATGCTCTCAGTGGTCCGATCCGGGCCCATCGACAGGACCGTCACGTCACCGCCGTTGGCCTCCGCGAGCTGCAGGGCCTCCTCGATCGCGTATTCGTCCAACTCGTTGACGACGGCATCCACCGAGGCACGGTCGAGCGTGCTGTCGGTCGGATCCAACTTCTTCTCGGCCCAGGTGTCTGGGACCTGCTTCACGCAGACGACGATCTTCATCTCGTGCCACTACCTCCGGTTCATAGGACGGATCTGTTGGCCGTCCGGGTGGCAGGCTGTGAGTGCCTAACCCCCATGTTACCGACGAGTAGTAAGAGCGCCAGCGGGCACCCCTGCCAGCCCATCCGCGCGGGCTTGGATGGTCAGGGTCCGGGAATCCAGCGCCGCAAACGGACCGTCCGTTCGGCGCAGCCGATCAGCCATCTCCGACACCCGTTCCCGAGCCCTCCGGTCCGTCGGCGCTACCTCCGCCGCCTCCACCAGATCGGCGAGTTGATGGAACCTACGATGGTGCAGGTCGTGCCGGGCCTGCGCGTACGCGGCAGCTGAATCCTTGCTGATCATGAACGCCCAGTCGCTGGAGAGAGCCAAAAGCGCCTCCCGTGCGAGCTGGTCGTGTGCGAGCAGGCGATGACCCGCGGAGATCCCCAACAGTGGTCGCCAGCGCCGCGCAAGTCGCTCGTTGTCCGCGACCAACTCGGCGACCGCCACCCCCGCCCATACTCGCCAGTCCTTCCCCGACCCCCATGATCCGGGCTCCAGCTCAACGGGTTGGTCGACGATCCCGCGGGCAACGGCGCCGGCCAGGGTGTCGACCCGAACGCCGGCCTCCGGCAGCAGTCGCAGCACCCGTCCCAGCCACTGCGGACCCTCATGCCACCAGTGGCCGAACAGCTCGGTGTCATAGGCGGCCACCACCAGCCCGGGGCGGCCACGGGCCTGGGCGATCAGGTCCAGCCGGTCCGCGACCCGGGCCACGAAGTCGCGGGCATCGCGCTCCACGATGGCGGGTACCTCCGCCGGGTCATAGGGCGCCTTCTCGTGCGACTCGGAGTGAAACGAGGTCACCCGGGCCGGTCGGAAGCCCGAATCGTGATGGACGGCATGGAAATCCCGGTAGTGCGGATCAGACGGGTACCCGCGACGCGGCGACCACACCCGATAGCTGACCTCCAGGTCGCGGGCGAACGCCACCACGCCCGAGTCCGACACCGGCCGACCCGACCAGGTCTGGGCGCCGACATGCAGGAAAGTTGGCCCGTCGACCAGGAAGTGACCCACGCCGACGTCCGCGTAGAGCTGTTCAAGTCCGGGTCGATAGCCACACTCGGGGGCCCACAGGCCGGTCGCCCTGCGACCGAGCCGCAGGGCGCTGTCGTCCAACCCCGCCAACAACCCCGCCGTCACCAGATCATCGGTCAGCAACGGCTGGAAGGCGTGTGATGCCGGCCCGCCCAGCATCTCGATGGCTCCGGCGTCGGCCAGCCGCCGGAACGAGCCCGACAGTGCCCCCCGCCGCTCATGCGCGGCGAGCGCCCCGGTCGCCTGCTGGAACTCGTAGCCAGCCAAGCTGCGCAGCATCGGATCCGGGTTACCGGCAAGATCTTGGCTACGCGCCTGCCAGAAACCGAGCCAGGTGTGGAACCCGCGCAGCGTGTGGGGGTCATCCAGTTGAGCCGCCAACACCGGGGTGAGGCCCAGCGTGAGCAGATCACGGTGGCCCTCATCGGCCAGTTGATCCAACACGTCCAACACCGGCAGGTAACTCGACCCCCAGGCCTGGTAGAGCCATTCCTCACCGACCGGCCACCGGCCATGGTGGGCGAGCCAGGGCAGGTGGCTGTGCAGGACCAGACAGAACGTCCCCTTGCTGTTCATCTGCGCCCCCTGGGTGCTCATCGCGTCTCCCGACCGGTTCACTTGCAGCCGACGCCGATCAGGTCCAACGAGTCGGCCGGGGGTCCGACGACGAAATCGGCGGCAGTCACTGTGGGCAGCAGTTCGAGTAGGGCAGGCGGCCACACCCCGGTGAGCACCGCGTCGATGTGAGCTCGGACGACAGACCCGTGTTGACGCTGCCAGTCGAGCAGGGCCGGGCCATGGTGCAGCCCAAACACCTCGACGCTCCTGAATCCCGCATGCTGGAGCATCCCGGCGACCTGGTCGGCGTCGAACTCCTCGACATGGAATGGGTTGGTCGGCTTCTCCCCCCGCTCCGTGCCGGGCGAGAAGGTCATCCGGTTCGGAGTACTGATCACCACATCGCCGCCCTGCTGCAGCGCCCGGAGCGCCTCGGCCAGGAACCCGCCGAGATCCCACAGGTGCTCGATCACCTGCAGGCTGACCACGGCAGACGCTGACTCTGAGCTCACCGGTAGCGCGCCCAGGTCCGCCCGGGCGACCGCAACCTGCGGATAGCAAGCGGCAACGTGTGCGACGACTGCCGGGTCGTAGTCCAACCCCAGCACCGCTGGCTGGGCAGGACCCTCGGCGATCATGGCCGCACCGTAGCCCTCACCGCACCCCGCTTCGATCACGTCCCGCCAACTGTCGCCATACCGCTGCACAAGCCAGCCGTACACGGCCTGATGGCGGGCGAACCAGTACCGCTCGAGGGGGACGCTCGGGACGGTCCGTTCCCCCGTCAGGGGTAGTCCCTGCTTCTCCTCCACGTCTTAGGACAGTAGTTGCTGACATGCGGTTGACCGGCGGTGCCCTATCGTGACGGCCGTGCGGATCCTGCATGTGTCCTGGGAGTACCCACCGCTGGTGTACGGCGGCCTGGGTCGGCATGTGCCGTCCCTAGCCGCAGCCCAGGCGGCGGCAGGCCACGACGTCTGGGTCATCACCCAGCGAACGCCCGGCGCGCCCGACGACGAGGTTGTGGACGGTGTGAACGTTCTGCGCCGGGCGAATACCCCGGTGCTGGAGTTCGTCCCGGAGAACCTGCACCCGTGGGTCGCCGACCTGGACGGACAACTCGCCGCGGGCGCCCTGGCCGCTATCGGCGAGGAACCTCCGGACGTTGTGCACTGCCACGACTGGATGACCACCATCACCGGCACCACCCTCGCGAACACTCTCGGCACGGCACTGGTCGCCACCATCCATGCCACCGAACGCGGTCGGCACCAGGGAAACCTACCCGGCGAGATCAGCCTTCGGGTTGACGCCGTTGAACGCGCCCTCTGCCAACGCGCCGATCGGGTGATCGCCTGCTCCCACGCAATGCAAGTGGAGGTGGTCGCTCAGTTCGGGGTGCCGGCGGCGAAGGTGGCGGTGATCCCCAACGGGATCGAGCCGGCGGAGTGGCGCAGCCCGGCCAGCGACCGCGCCAGCGCCCGACACCGGTGGGCGCCGGACGGCCCGCTGGTGGTCTTCGTCGGTCGACTCGAGGTGGAGAAGGGAATCCTGGAGTTGGCCGAGGCGATGGTGCAAGTTGCCGGTCAACTGCCGGGAGCGCGCCTGGTCGTCTCGGGCAAGGGATCACAGACTCAGCGGTTCCACCAGGCCTGCGCAACGCTGGGGATCTCCGACCGCGTCACAGTGGCGGGCTGGCTGCCGGAAGCCGACCTTCGGGCGTTGATCGGCTGCGCAGATGTGGCCGTCATTCCGAGTCTCTATGAACCGTTCGGGCTGGTAGCGCTGGAGGCCATGGCACTGGCTGTGCCGGTGGTTGCCAGCCATGTGGGTGGGCTCTCCGAGTTCGTCCGGCAGGGCGAGACCGGCTGGTCCGTCCCACCTCGTGATGCCGCAGCCCTGGCCAGCGCCATTGTCGCGGCGATCACCGACCAGGAGGCTTCCCGGGCGCAGGTCGAGCGGGCCACCCGCGCCCTCGCGCTGGACTTCGACTGGCGCAAGATCGCGGCCGCCACGATCGAGGTCTACCGGACGGCGATCGCCGCATCTGCCTCCATCGCCAGCCGCTGAAGCGTCCAGCGGGCCGGCTCGCCCGCGGGCGCCCCAGCGGGCAGGCATGCCATCACGGGTAGGCATGTCATCTGTGCACTCCATGACAGCGCCGATGCCCGCGACACGCCGCGACACGCCGGGCCCCGAGTCCTTCCACAGCATTCACGGAGTCCCCAGATGACACGTCCCGGGCAATTGCGGGTGAATCAGTCCTCGGCCAGCAGCCAAACTGCACAATCGGGCGGTAGTCGGCCCGGGTCGCCCCCGCCGCCACTCCGGAGCAGTTCCACGCCACCGGGGAGGGCGATCTCAGCCGTCGAGGTGTTCAGCACGACCACCACGCTGCCGCGGCGGAATGCGAGTACTCCCTCCGCCAGGTCGAGCCACCGGACTGTCGGGCCAGCAGGCAGCAGTAGTCGACGACGCAGCGCAATTGCATCCCGATAGAGGGCAGCTGTCGACCCGGGATCGAGCCACTGCAACTCGATGGCCAGTTCCCGCCAGCCTTCCGGCTGCGGCAGCCAGGGACGCACCCCATCGGAGGCGAAACCGAATGCTGACCCTTCGCGCTGCCACGGAAGGGGCACCCGGACCCCATCTCGACCGAGGGAGGCCCCCTGGGTGCGGTGGAACGTTGGATCCTGCCTCGCCTCGGCGGGTACGTCGACCTCCGGCAGCCCAAGCTCCTCACCCTGGTGGACGTAGCAGGCCCCGGGCAGTGCCAACGTGACAACAGCCATCGCCCGGGCGCGCGCCAGACCAGCCTGGCCGCCGCCATACCGGGTGACGGGCCGCGGGAAATCATGACTGCCGAGCACCCAGGACGGCAACGCCTCGACCTCGGCGGCCTCCGCCAGCCACTCCTGCGCGACGCTGCGCAACGCGTCGGCATCGAAGGCGCAATGCAGCCAGGGGAAGGCGAAGATCGAGGTGAGTTCGTCCGACCGAGCGTAGGCGAGTAGGGCGCGGGTGTTGGGAGCGCCGAACACCTCACCGACGGAGAGCAGGTCTCGGTCCGCCGCCGCGAACACCTCGTGCCACTCCCGGTGGATGTCGTGCGTCTCCGGCCGGTCGAAAGTCGGCAGCGGCTGCCGGAAGTCGTAGTCCGGATAGCCGGCCGCCTTGGCCATCGCCGCCGCCACATCGATCCGGAAACCGTCCACACCGCGGTCGATCCAGGTCTGGAAGATCCGTCGAAACTCAGCTCGCACGACGGGATTCCGCCAGTTCAGGTCCGGCTGGGAGGAGTCGAACAAGTGCAGGTACCAACGCCCGTCCGGCAGTCGTGTCCAGGCCGACCCGCCGAACAGGGAGACCCAGTCGTTGGGCGGCTCGTCGCCGGCGGGACCGCGGCCGGGCAGCAAGTGGTACCGGTCGGCCATCCGCTCGTCGCCGGCCAGCAACGCGGCGAACCAACTATGTTCGGCGGAAGTGTGATTCGGAACGATGTCCACCAGCACCCGCAGGCCGTGCTCATGGGCGGTGTCGATGAGTCGCAGCGCATCCTCATCCGTGCCGAACAACGGGTCGACAGCGCAGTGATCAGTGATGTCATAGCCGGCGTCGAGTTGCGGTGAGAGGTAGAACGGCGTCACCCAGAGCGCGTCGGCACCCAGCTTGTCAAGGTGCCAAAGGCCTCGGCGAATCCCCGCCAGATCCCCGACCCCGTCGCCGCTACTGTCGGCGAAGCTGCGGACGTACACCTCGTAGACAACCGGTTCGTCCGTCCAGCTGCGCGCCCGGCGGGATGCCCTCACCGGAGACCTAAAGCGCAGCAGTCCCGGCGAGGGCATCCCAGTGGGCGCGCGACCCCCGGCGGGCGGTCAGCGGCAGTTGAGCCGCTCACGGCACCGACTTGATGAACCGGACCAGAATGCCGGCGATGACCATCACGATGGCGGTCGAGATGAACAACGCCGGATAACCAAGCCCGGTCACCAGCGGGGCCGCCAGCACCGGCGCCAGGATCTGCGGCGCGGTGTTGGCGATGTTGATGACGCCGAGGTCGCGGGCGCGGTCCTCTGCCGCCGGCAGCACCTGCGTGATCAGCGCCTGGTCAACCGCCAGGTAGACCCCATAGCCGGTACCCAGCAGGAACGCTCCGACGCAGGCGGCCGCAAACGACGGCACGAAGGCCAGAATCAACACCGACAGCCCCATCACAATCGACGAGACGATCACGTAGATCTTCCGCTTCCCGGACCGGTCCGACATTTTGCCGCCGATCACCGCGGTCAACGCTGTGCCGACGCCATAGAGCAGGATCAGGGTCGCCTGGCCCGCCGCCGGGTCCGGGTAGTTCAGATAGTCCTCGAGGTAGAACAGCAGGTAGATGGTCGCCAGCGCAGTGCCCATCCACACCAGGAACCTCGTGATCCAGGCCCAGCCGAAGTCCGGATGCTTCCGCGGACTGACCCAGAACTTGGCGAAGAAGGCCGACCAGCTGAAGGGCACCAACGCCGATCGCGACAATCGGGCATCCGGCACCGCCACCACGATCGGGATCAACAACAGCACCATCACCCCGGCGACCAACCAGGTGCCCTGTTGCAGATCCTTCACACCGAACGAGACCAGCGAGACCCCGCCGACGATGCCCACCACGGTCGCGAGTCCGACCAACCCCGAGACAAGCCCCCGCTGATGCACCGGCACCCGGTCCGGGATGTACGCGGTGAGGGCGGAGAACGCCATGTTGGCCGCGGCCAACACCAGGAACCACAGGATCGTCAGCCCCAGAATGCTGCTCTGATAGGACATCACCACCATCAGTGCGGCAGCCGTCAGGGCGCCGCCGATCACCCAGGGACGCCGTCGACCGATCCTCGCTGTGGTCCGGTCGGACAGTGCTCCCGCCAGCGGATTGAAGACCATCGCCGCAATCGCACCGACGCCGCTGACCACCGCCAGCGCCGCCTCCTTGCCGTCGCCACCCGTGATCGCCTGCGTATAGCGGGGTAGCAGGTTGTTCAGCGGTGTGATCAGCACCATCATGATCCCAAGGTTGGCGAGGGTGATCGACAGCAGAAAGACCCAACTGACATTTCGGGTCGGTTCGGCCAGCGCATCCTCAGGCGCCTGCGGATCAACCGCTGCTGTCTCGGCCACGGGCCCTCCTTCACCAACCTGCAGTTGCAGGCTAGCCCTAGCCGGACACCTCTGGCCACTCGCCGCCGACCGGCCACCGAACCGCTGTTGGGCTAGCGTGGTGAGAGGCTGACCAACCGCGTAGGAGGTGGGGTTGTGGCCGCTCTGACACCCCCGGAGACCGTGACGACCGCTCGGGTAGCGCGGGCCGGTGCCATCGCCGCCCACGGCGGCCTCGACCAGGCCCTGGCAGCCGGTGCCATCCCGGGTCGAACCGACCTGACGCTGTCCGAAGCACTCGTGCTCGGGCTGCTTCGACAGTCGGTATCCCGCTACGTGACAGTGCTGGGCCACGGTTCCACCGAACTCGGCGAGGTACTGCGCAGTTACGCCGCCGCGGGGGTGGTGGAAGTGTTCCCGGTCCGGCACGAGACTGAGGCGGCACACGCGGCCACCGCGCTGCGCTGGGTCACCGGCGAGAAGGCCGCGGTGGTGACCTCGATCGGTCCGGGGGCTCTGCAGGCCATGGCGGGGTCACTGGTCGCGTCCAGTGACGGCGTCGGCGTGTGGCACATCTACGGCGATGAGACCACCGAGGACGAAGGTCCGAACATGCAGCAGATCCCGCGGCCGGAGCAGGGCCTGTTCCTCCGACTCGCGGCCACCATGGGCTCGGCGTATTCGCTGCACACCCCCGGCGCGCTACCCACCGCGCTACGGCGGGGCCTTCGCACCGTCGATGATCCGCACCGACCGGGACCCTTCTTCCTCCTGTTGCCGCTGAACACCCAGCCCACTGTGCTCCAGGATTTCAATCTCCGAGAGTTGCCGACCGGAACACCACCTCGGCTGGCCGCCGCCGGCGGCGGCTATGAACGGGCAGCAGCGGACCTGTTGGCCGCCAAACGGGTAGTGATCAAAGTCGGCGGCGGCGCGAAGGGGTGCGGGGTCGAACTCGCCGAGTTGGCCGAATTGGTGGATGCGGTGGTCGTCACGTCCCCGATCAGCACGGGCGTCGTGCCCGCGAGTCACAGGCGCCAGATGACCGTCGGCGGCTCCAAGGGATCCCGCTCGGGCAACTACGCGATGTCCCATGCCGACGCCCTACTGGTGGTCGGATCCCGAGCCGTCTGCCAGTCCGACTGCAGCCGGACCGGCTACCCGCAGGTGCGCCGGGTGGTGAACATCAATACCGATCCCGAGGCCGCACTGCACTACGCCGACACCACCGCCCTGCTGGGCGACGCCAAACCGACGCTGCAGCGGTTGATTCGGACCGTGCGTGAGCTCCGAGCGGCGTCGCCGGCTGAGACCCGATCGGCCGACGCGACCGCGTCCGACTGGCTGGTGAGTTGCCAAGCCGAGCGCCGCAGGTGGGAGGACTTCAAGAACCTGCGGTATGCGAACCCGGTTGCCTACGACGAGGTCTGGCAGCGTGAGGTGTTGACCCAACCGGCGGCGATCCACACGGTGCTGACTGCCTGTCACGAGCATGGGGCCATCGCCTTCTTCGATGCCGGCGACGTCCAGGCCAACGGCTTCCAACTCGCCGCAGACGAGACCGAGGGGGTGACCATCACCGATGGCGGCGCCTCCTACATGGGATTCGCCACCTCCGCAGTGCTCGCCACTGCGATGTCCACCGAGCCCTGGCAGGCAGTCGCCTTCACCGGCGACGGCTCCTTCACGATGAATCCGCAGGTCCTGATCGACGGCGTTGCCCACGGCGCAACTGGGGTGGTCGTGATCTTCGACAATCGCCGGATGGCTGCCATCTCGAGTCTGCAGGTGGCGCAGTACGGCGTGGATTTTGCCACCAATGACGCGGTCGAGGTGGACTACGTGGCCTGGGCCGGCGCAGTGTCCGGCGTGTTGGCCTTACCCGGGGGCTACACGGTGTCGGAGCTGCGGGCAGCGATGACCGCCGCTCTGACCTACGACGGATTGGCTGTGGTCCATGTACCCGTGTACTTCGGCCCCGACGAGCTCGGCGGTCTGGGCGCCTACGGCGACTGGAACGTCGGTAACTGGGTAGCTGCTACCCAGCAGCGGCGACACGACATTGGCCTCTAGTCAGCAGTCCCGAACCCCGACATGCACCCAGCACCCCGGAACCCCGGAAGGAAGCAGGCGATGACCACGATCGGAAACCAGCCGGCGCCGACCCAGCTGTACGTCGATGGCCAGTGGCGAGAGGCTGCGGACGGCCAGCGAATCGACGTCGTCGATCCGGCCACCGAGCAGGTGATCGCGACCGTGCCACGCGCGACCTCCAGCGACGTCGACGACGCGTTGGCGGCCGCCGTCACGGGCTTCGACCGCTGGCGGACGACCGGCGCCTGGCAGCGCTCTGCGGCCCTCCGCGCGATGGCCGGAATAATCCGCGATGAGGTCGACCGTTATGCCGCGGTGATGACCGCCGAGCAGGGCAAACCGCTTGCGCAGGCCCGCGCCGAGGTCCTGGCCAGCGCCGATCAGTTCGATTGGTACGCTGACGAGGCGCGCCGGATCTATGGCCGGACGGTGGACGGTCACACCACCGATGTCCGGATCACAGTGCGACGCGAGCCGATCGGACCAGTGGCCGCCTTCGCCCCGTGGAACTTCCCGAGTCTGCTGCCGGCCCGCAAACTCGCTCCTGCGCTGGCAGCCGGCTGCTCCATCATTCTGGTACCGCCGATCGAAGCCCCGCTGAGCTCGCTGCTCTTCGCCGAGGCTGCCCACAGAGCGGAGATCCCGGCGGGAGTACTCGGCGTGGTGACCGGAGATCCGGCCGAACTGTCCGAGCGACTACTGGCCGGCCCGATCATCCGCAAGGTCAGCCTCACGGGCTCCGTTCCAGTCGGGATAGCGGTAAGCACGATGGCCGCTCGAACGCTGAAGTCGGTGTCGATGGAGCTCGGCGGGCACTCGCCGGTGCTGGTCTTTCCGGACGCCGATATCGAGGCGGCGGCAGCACTTTGCGCCGTCGGCAAGTTCCGCAACGCCGGCCAGGTCTGCATCTCCGCCAGCCGGTTCCTCGTCCATGACTCGGTGGCGGCCGAGTTCACCGAGGCTTTCGTACGGGCCACGGCTGCCCTTCGAGTCGGACCTGGTAGCGACCCGGCGACAGATGTCGGTCCGCTCGGCTCGGCTCGGCGCCGGGAGGCGGTGGCGGCGATGGTCGACGACGCCGTCGGCAAGGGCGCGACGGTGGCCCACGGCGGGTCGCGACCGGAGGACTTCCAGGTCGGGTTCTTCTTCGAGCCGACCGTGCTCACCGGCGTCAGCGCGGAGATGTCGGTGATGACCGACGAGCCGTTCGGCCCGATCGCGCCGATCGCCACCTTCACCGACCTGGCCGAGGCAATCGAGGTGGCGAATTCGACCGTCTACGGCCTGGCCGGATTCGTATTCACCAGGGACCTGGACACCGCCTATCGGGCCGCCGAGGCACTGGACACAGGGATGGTCGGGGTCAACCAGTTGACCATCGCCACCGCCCAGGCCCCGTTCGGCGGGGTGAAGTACTCCGGCTTCGGCAGTGAAGGCGGCACCGAGGGGATCGACGACTACACCCATCCCAAATACGTCAACGTCCGCCTGCCGGGTCCCCGCCCATGACGTCGGACCACAGCACCCTCGGGGTCGACCGCGGGTTGACCTCCTACGGAGACCTGGGGTTCAGCAGGTTCCTGCGTCGGGCGTTCCTCTCCTCGGCGGGCTTCGATGCCGAGGATCTGGACCGGCCGGTAGTCGGGATCGCGGACACGTCCAGTGACTACACCACCTGCCACCGGGACATGCCGGAGTTGGTTGCCGCCGTTCGCCGTGGGGTGCTGCAGGCGGGTGGCCTGCCCTTGGTATTCCCGAGTATGTCGCTGCCGGAGATCCTGCTGAATCCGACGTCGATGCTGTTCCGCAACCTGGACGCGATGGTCACCGAGGAGTTGCTGCGGGCGCAGCCGATGGATGCTGCCGTGCTGGTTGGCGGTTGCGACAAGACCGTTCCCGCGCAGGTGATGGCGGCCGTTTCCGCGGGGATCCCGGCGGTGTCGTTGGTCGCCGGACCGATGCTCACCTCAACTTTTCGCGGCCAACGGCTCGGTGCCTGCACCGACTGCCGGAGTATGTGGGCCCAACACCGGGCAGGCGACCTGGACGACCAGGATATCGCCGAGGTGCAGACATCGCTGGCAACCACCGCCGGCACCTGCATGGTGATGGGCACCGCCTCGACGATGGCCTGCATCGTGGAGGCGATGGGGCTGGCGCTACCAGGATCGGCCACTGCCCCCGCCCCCACCGGCGACAGGCTGCGAGCCGGTACCGCCGCAGGCCGGGTAGCGGTGTCGCTGGCGACCGGCGGACCGACCATGGCCTCCCTGGTGACGCCCGACTCGCTGCACAATGCCCTGGTGGTGCTGTGCGCGATCGGGGGTTCGACCAATGCCGTGGTGCACCTGCTCGCCATCGCCCGCCGCGCTGGCGTCCCGCTCGAACTGGACGAGTTTGGGCGGGTCTCCCAGCAGGTGCCGGTGATCGCCGACCTCAAACCTGCCGGGTCGGGGTACTTGGAGGATCTGCACCGGGCTGGCGGCGTGCCCGCCCTGCTCACCGTCCTAGGCCCGTTCCTGAGGCTGGACGCTGCGGTGGTGGAAGGTGGCACGATCGGCGACCGACTGCACGCCGCCCGCCCGCCATCGGTCGGCACGAGCACCATCCGACCCCTGACCGAACCGGTGAAGCCTGCCGGTGGCCTCGCGGTGGTCAGGGGTTCGCTGGCCCCAGCTGGTGCGGTCATCAAAGTGGCCGCAGCGACGCCCGGGCTGCTCTCGCACGAAGCACCCGTCGTGGTATTCGAGTCCCCCGAAGATGTCGCGGCCCGGATCGACGACCCGACGTTGCCTATCTCGGCCGACACGATCCTGGTGCTGCGCAATGCCGGACCGGTCGGTGCCGGGATGCCGGAGGCAGGATCCTTCCCGATCCCGCGGCGACTCGCAGCACAGGGGGTCCGGGACATGGTGCGGATCTCGGATGCCCGGATGAGCGGCACCGCGTACGGCACCGTCGTGCTTCATATCAGCCCAGAGGCCGCGGTCGG
>CAZJNU010000064.1:0-15115 GCA_964547485.1 uncultured Actinomycetes bacterium | reverse complement strand
GGACCACAGCGAACGGTCCCGGCACCGGGCTACTGGCCCACACCACGATTCTGCGGGAACTGTGCGACACCACAGTGCAACGCCTGATCGTGGGACCGGACTCCCAACCGTTGGATATCGGACGGGCCACCCGCACCATCCCCGCGCAGCTACGCACCGCGCTACACGTCCGGGACCGCGGATGTGTGTTCCCGGCCTGTGATCGGCCCCCGGGTTGGACGGAAGCTCACCACATCCGCCCATGGGCCGCAGGGGGCGAGACGGCGATCCAAAATTTGGCTTTGCTGTGTTCGAGGCACCATCACCTCATCCACACCGGAACCTGGACCATCCAGATCGGAGACAACGGCCACCCAGAAGTCACCAAAGTGTGGACCTACCCCAGACGCAACTGACAACCCCGGGCAATGATCAGGGGACCTGACAACCTCGGGGCACCGGACAACGCATCAGGCACGAGAGGCACCCGACACCCGGGTGGGCTGCCGACACACCGACAACCCACCCGGGCATCAGGCGTGCGCAAGGTCGGCAGCCCCCACCGCTCCTACCGTTCTGAGCCCCGGACCGAGCACCCCGGCTGGGATCGGGCAGGGTGTGGCCATGACCGAGGTATCCGTGGTGCTGTTGCCGTCGGCCGATTGGCCCGAGCGCATGGAGGTTGCCGCCGAACTCGTGGCTCGAGGTACGACGGTGCACCTGCCGCCGGAGATCGTGCTGCCCGACGGGTTGGCGGGGGTCATCGCGGATAGCAGGACCGTCGCCGGGCTGGCCGCTGACCTGAACACGGCCGCTGTCCCGGGCCCAGTTGTGTTGGTCTCCCACGGTAGGACCTCGAGGCTGCTGCCGGCGCTCGCATTGGCACAACGCGCTGCACACCGGCAGGTCCGCGGTTACGTGCTAGTCGACTCGCCGGTCCCCGCCCCCGGCCAACAGTGGCCTGACGCCCCCGTCTGGTGGAACTGCACCGCGGATGCGCCGGAGGCCGTGCTGAAGGCCGAATTGACGGCCCGCCTTCGCGGCTTCCGGGTGGAGGTCGACGCAGATCTGGTGGCGACGATTGTCACCGCCTGCGATTGACGCCGTGATTGACAAGGTCCGCCCCGCGCAACTGGTCGAGCGCCGTGGCCAAGACATGATCGCGTTTGCAGAACGTCCACCTAACCAGCGAGTCGAAACACCCCGTTGAGAATGGCGCCACCGGGATCGCCACCACGCCCGCCTCGTGGGCAAGGTGGTTCACGAACTCACTACCGCTGTCCCACCCCATAGCCTGCGAATCGGTCAGCACGAAGTAGGTGCCTTCGGAGCCGTAGACGTGCATCCCCAGGTCACGCAGGCCGCCAGCTAGAAGGTCCCGTCGGCGGTGGAGATCGGCGGCGAATGCGGTGAAGTAGGACCGCGGGAATCGAAGCCCGGCCGCAATTGCGGGTTGGAACGGACCGCTTGAGACGTAGGAGAGATGCTGCCGAACCACGCGCACTGCGGCGATCAGGTCGGCCGGACCAGTCGCCCAACCGACCTTCCAGCCCGTGAAGGAGAACGACTTGCCACCGCTGCCTATCGTGACGGTGCGCTCACGCATTCCTGGTAGGCGTGCGATTGGCAGATGTACGGCCGGCGGGTACACCAGATGCTCGTACACCTCGTCGGAGATGACCAGGATGTCCTGATCTATCACCTCGGTGGCCAGTTCGGTGAGTTCCGCCTCGGTGAAAACCGTCGCAGTCGGGTTGTGTGGGGTGTTCAGGATGAGAGCTCGGGTGCGAGGGGTAATGGCAGCTCGGATGGCTGGAATATCCAGCTCAAACCGGTCCCCAGAAACGGTCAGGGGCACCGGCACCGCGCGTGCTCCTGCCAGCGCCACAGCCGCAGGGTAGATGTCGAACCAAGGTTCAAGGACGATCACCTCGTCCCCTGGTTCGACCAGCGCCAGAACGGCGGCCGCGAGCAACTCGCTGGCCCCGGTGCCGATCACGGCCTCGGTCGACGGTTCATAGTCCAGCCCGTACCAGTCCCGTTGGTGGGCGCACACAGCGTCGAGCAGTTCGGGCAGACCGTGCCTGGGCGGGTACTGGTTCCCGGAGCCATCCTCGATCGCTCGCATGGCGATCCGCTTCAGCTGTTCGGGACCATCGGAGTCGGGGAAGCCCTGGCCGAGGTTGACTGCACCCAGTGCGGCAGCCAGCGTGGACATCTCGGAGAAGACCGAGGCCTGATATGGCCACATCCGGGCCACCAGCGGTTGCACTACCGCGACGATCGTCCGATTGCCCGCCGCACGAGCGGCCGCGGGAGTAACGCGGTGGCCAATTGAATTCCCTTGTAGACCGCACCGGGCACACACACTGCGCGACCCGCTTCGCATGCCTTCAGGCCTGCCTCGGCGACGAAATCGGCATCCAACCACAGCCACGATGGCAGCTTTGACATGTCCATCTCGGCCCGCTGGTGCAATTCGGTGTGGGTATAACCGGGGCAGAGGGCAGTGACATGTACCCCCGCGGCTGCGTAGGCACCGGACAGACTCTCCGCGAAGACGGTGGTGAAGGCCTTCTCGGCGGAGTACGTGCCCCCCGGTATGAAGCCGGCGACGCTGGAGACGATCAGGATGCGGCCGCGGCCGCGCGCCAACATCCCGGGTAGCGCCGCGTGGGTGAGTCGCATCGGGGCTCGTACCAACACGTCCAACTGGGCTTGCTCGGCCTCCACACTCGACACATCAAAGGCGTGTTTGAACGCGAAACCGGCATTATTGACGAGCCACTCGACCGGACGGTCGGCATCGGCGAGCCGTTCCTCCACGGCCTGGCACTGTTGCGGGTCGCACAGGTCAGCCGGCAGGACCTCGCAGTCGACCCGGAACTGGCGGGAGATCTCAGCGGCCAGCGACTCCAGTCGTTCGAGATTGCGCGCGACCAGGACCAGGTCGTGTCCGTGACCGGCCAGTTGTCGGGCGATGCTGAGCCCGATCCCCGACGTCGCACCGGTGACCAGTGCGGTACCCACGGGTTAGCGGCCCTGGTTGGCGACCGCGGCGGCGGCGTCTGCGGCCGCGGCCGGGTCCAGGTACTCCCCGCCGGGGGTCAGCGGTCGCAGGTTGCTGTCCAGCCGATACACCAGCGGGATCCCGGTCGGGATGTTGAGGGCGGCGATATCCGTGTCGGAGATCCCATCGAGGTGTTTGACCAGGGCACGCAGGGAGTTGCCGTGCGCCCCCACCAGCACCGTCTTGCCGAGCCGCAGATCCGGCACGATGCCGTCGTACCAGTAGGGAAGCATCCGATCGACCACATCTGCCAGACACTCGGTGGCCGGCCGCTGCTCGGGTGCCAGGTCGGCGTAGCGCGGGTCGCCCGTCTCGGCGAACTCATCATCCGGATCGATCGGCGGCGGCGGCGTGTCGTAGGAGCGCCGCCAGAGCATGAACTGCTCCTCGCCGTACTGCTCAAGCGTCTGCTTCTTGTTGCGCCCCTGCAGGGCGCCGTAGTGCCGCTCGTTGAGTCGCCAGGAGCGCTTGACCGGGATCCAGTGGCGGTCGGCCGTCTCCAGGGCCAGGTTGGTGGTGCGAATTGCCCGACGGAGTAGCGAGGTATGCGCCACCTCGGGCAGCACTCCGCTCTCGGCCATCAGTTCACCCCCTCGAACGGCTTCCAGTACGCCCTTCTCGGTGAGATCGACATCGACCCAACCGGTGAAGAGATTCAGGGCGTTCCACTCGCTCTGGCCGTGCCGGAGCAGGACAAGGGTGTAGTTCTCGCTCATGTCAGCAGTCTGCCCACCTTGGCCGGGTTATGCCTGGTCGGGGTCACCGGTTTCATCCGAGGACGCGGCAGCGGGCGGGGCCAGCTGTGGGAATGCAGCGAGATTGGCGGTGCTCTCGCCAGCGGACAGGCGCCACCGCCACTCGGCCTTGATGGCATCGGTGAAACCGAGCTCCAGCAGCGAATTGAAGGGGGCGTCGGCGTGTTCCAGCACCGCGCCCATCAACCGATCCAGGTCATCCGGCGACAGACAACTAGAGGGCAGCGCCGCGACCAGGAAGATGTCGCCCAAGTGGTCCAGGGCGTAGGCGAGCCCGAAGATCCGGCTGTTGCGCTCCAGCAGCCACCGGTTGATTTGGTCGGCATTCTGATCGGGTCGCCGCATTACGAACGCCTGGATTGTCGCCACCTCTGGCCCGACTGTGACGGCGACCGTGGTGCGCAGCTTCTTCTCACCAGGCAGCACGATCGCAAATTTCCCCGGGGAATCCTCCGAGAATTCGACCTCTGCCTCCTGGCACCAGGCCCGGACCTCACTTGCCGCACGCTGATCCGGCCGCGCCGGTGTCATGCGCCCCTCCGGCTCAGCTGTGGAACAGTGCCGGCAGCCAGGGCGCGGGAGTAGGTGCGAAGCAGGTCAGCGGTGGTGGCCCCCCAGCCGAACCGCTCGGCGTGTGGCCGGGCACCCGCCGCCAGCTGTTGTCGCAGCTGGTCTTCTCGGGTGAGTCTCGCCAACCCGGTAGCCCAACTGATCGGCTGGTGATCGGGGATCAACAGACCTGACGAATCGGCGGCCACTGCTGTCGGGAGCCCGCCGACGGCGGCGGCGATGACCGGTGTGCCGCAGGCTTGCGCCTCGACGGCGACCAGGCCGAAGGATTCCGAGTAGCTAGGCACGGCTACCGCGGTGGCGGCTCGGTAGAGCATGGCCAGTTCAGGCTTCGGCAGCGGCGGCAGGAATCGGGTGGAATCGGAGATGCCCAGGTTCGACGCGAGTGCCCGCAGCGCCTCGGGGGTGCCATCGCCGTTGCCGGAGGGCCCCCCACAGATCACGATTTCCGGCGCAGCGCCTTCGGTGGCCAGCAGGCCCGCGGCGGCGAGTAGCAGGTCCGGCGCCTTCAAAGGCTGCAGCCGTCCGACGAACACCACGACCGGGCGCCGCGGATCCAGGCCGAAGTGCCGCCGGGCGGCGAGTTGATCACCGGGGCTGAAGGTGTCGAGATCGACGCCGGGGTGAACGATGTCGACCCGATCCGGGTCGGCGTCGTACAGGTCGATCAGGTCGTCCGCCTCCGCGGCGGTGTTGGCCACCAGCCGGTCGGCTGCCGCGACGACTTGTTGCTCACCTGTCACCCGGACCTCGGGCTCAGGGGCGTCGTGTTCCCCACGGTCCCGGTTCTTCACTTTCGCCAGCGTGTGGAAACTGTGGACAAGCGGGGTGTCCCAGCGGGAGGTGGTCACCCAGCCAACCTGTCCGGAGAGCCAGTAATGGGAGTGCACCAAGTCGAACCAGCCAGGATCGCGGCTGGCTTCGGAGCGGAGCACAGCCGCCGTGACGCCGCACAGTTGCGCGGGCAAGTCTTCCTTGTGCAATTGCTGGAAGGGTCCGGCCAGAACGTTGCGGACGAGCAGACCGTCTGACACGTGCTCAACCGGGGGCTGGTCGCTGCTGGTGGCACGGGTGAAGATCTCCACCGCCACCCCGGAGGCGGCCAACCTCTTGGCGACCTCCAGCACGTAGACGTTCATCCCACCGGCGTCGCCGACACCCGGTTGGGCCATCGGCGAGGTGTGCACCGACAGCATCGCCACCCGTTGTGGCCGCGGACCGTCGACGGTCACCGGCAGCAGTGTCACCGTCTCCTCCTCCATCGTGTTCCTGTGGGCCGGGCCGATTCCTGTGGGCCGGGCGGATCGCGTTTCGTCGTGCCGGTCATCGGGTCAGACATCACCCTCGGCCACAACGTCGTGCTCCATCGAAAGTGTTCCGTGTGCCCCGTCACACGCAACCGGAGCGGCTTGCAGGGGTGCTACTCCGGCGTCTTCCCGCCGACGTAGGGCTCCCCGGTGACGACATGCACGATGCGCTTGTTCACGGTGACTGCATGGTCGGCGAACCGTTCGTAAAAGCGGGAGACCAGCGTCATGTCCACAGCAGCCTCGACGCCGTGGGTCCAGGTTGGCGACAGCATGATGTTGAACATCTCTCGATGAAGCCGATCCATCTGCACGTCCGTCTCGACCGCCCGTTGGGCCTGTTCGAGGCTGTGCGACGACATCGCCGCGCCGGTCTGGTGGACGATCCGCTGGGCTATCGCACCCATATCTGAGACAACTCCGCGCAACTCCACCGGCACGACCGAGTCGGGGTAGCGCAGCCGGGTGGTCTTCGCCACATGCACGGCCAAGTCGCCCATCCGCTCCAGTGAACTGGAAATCCGGAGGGCGGAGAGGAGCCGCCGAAGCTCCCCGGCCACCGGTTGCTGGCGGGCGACGAGTTGGAAGGCCCGCTCGTCCACCTCGGCGTTGATCGCGTCGAGGTGTTCGTCCTCGGCGATCACCTTTTCGGCCGACTGCAGATCGGCGTCCAGCAGGGCCTGGGTGGCATGACTCATCGCCCGCCCGACCAGGCGGGTCATCTCGATCATCAAGGTGTCGATCTCGTGCAGTGATTCGTGGTAGGACTCCCGCATGGCCAGCAGTCTAGGGCGACTGCTGATGAGTCCGCCCGCCGCAGGGGTTGCGGCAGCGTATCCTGACGACGTGGATTCGTCCGTGGTCGTGGTAGCCGTCGTCGTGGCGGTGTTGGGCGTGATCGCGGGGGGCGCGGTCGCGCTGCTGTGGGCGATGACCCGGCGGCCCGTTGCTGAACACGGTCGGTCGTTACCAGCGTCCGAGTGGGCAGACCTAGGACAGGTGATGTCGGTCCTGCCGGGGGCCTCGATGATCGTCAACGGCGCCAGTGGCGCCGTGGAGCGCTCCAGCGCCGTCGCCGTCAGCCTCGGGCTCGTGATCTCCGACCGGCTCGCACTACCTGAGTTGGAGACCCTGGTCGGCGAGGTTCGCCGGGATGGCATCACCCGGGAGCGGGATCTGCTCGTCCGGAGTCTGCCGCTGGCCAAGGGCGGGATGGAACTCCGGGTTCGAGTTGCCCAACTGCACGCTGATCTCGTACTGATCCTCGCGGAGGACCTCACCGGCGTGCGGCGCGTCGACGATGTTCGGCGCGACTTCGTGGCCAATGTCAGCCACGAGCTGAAGACCCCGGTCGGGGCGTTGTCGCTGCTGGCTGAGGCAGTGGAGTCCGGTGCCGACGACCCCGAGGCGGTCGCCCGGTTCTCCTCGAGGATGCGGCAGGAATGCGCCCGGCTATCGAACCTCGTGGGGGACCTGATCGATCTGTCGAGACTGCAAGGCGATCAACCCCTGGTCAGCGCTGAACCGGTGTCGGTGGACTACGTGATCTCTGAGGCCGTGGATTCGGTGCGAATGGTCGCTGCCACGGATGAGATCGACGTCGCCACCGGCGGGCAGACTGGGCTACAGGTGTTCGGAGTCGAGAGCCAACTCGTGACCGCGGTCCGCAATCTACTGGCCAACGCCGTGTCCTACAGTCCGGCGCGCACCAAGGTCGCGGTGGGAGTGTCTGAGCGCGGGGGTGTGGTCAACATCTCGGTCACCGATCAGGGAATCGGTATTCCCGAAGTGGAGCTCGATCGAATCTTCGAGCGGTTCTATCGAGTGGACCAGGCGCGCTCCCGGATCACCGGGGGTACCGGTTTGGGATTGGCGATCGTCAAGCATGTCTGCCTCAACCACGGCGGGGACGTGACCGTCTGGTCTGTCCCAGGCGAGGGCAGCACCTTCACCCTGCGACTGCCGGAGTATCGACCCAGTAGCGCCACGTCCGACCCCATCGAACCGCAACAGTTGGAGACCCGATAGTGACCCGCATTCTGGTGATCGAGGACGAGCAATCCTTTGTGGAGGCGCTGTCGTTCATGTTGGGGCTGGAGGGGTACGAGGTCTCGGTGGCGACCACCGGCCCGGATGGTCTGGCGACCTTCAACCGAGAGGGCGCCGACCTGGTACTGCTCGATGTGATGCTGCCCGGTCAGCCTGGCAGCGATGTCTGCCGCGCGATCCGAGCCGAGTCGTCGGTGCCGATCATCATGGTGAGTGCGAAGGACACCGAACTGGACAAGGTAGTCGGGCTCGAGCTCGGCGCCGACGACTACGTCACCAAACCATTCTCGAGTCGTGAGTTGGTTGCGAGAATCCGGGCCGTCCTGCGGCGCAGGACAAGCGATGAGGCGACCCTGCCAACCGTGGTGGAGGCAGGGCCAGTGCGGCTGGACCCGGAGCGGCATGTGGTGGCGGTCAGGGGAGCGCAGGTCAAGTTCCCGCTGAAGGAGTTCGACCTGCTGGCCACGTTGGTGGGTAATGCCGGCAGGGTCCTCACTCGCGCCCAGTTGATCCAGCGGGTCTGGGGGAGCGACTACGTAGGTGACACCAAAACCCTGGACGTGCACATCAAACGCCTGCGGGCCAAGATCGAATTGGACCCGGCCAAGCCCGACCATCTCATCACGGTCAGAGGACTGGGCTACAAGTACGAGGCCTAGCGGGCTGGGGCGCTGGCGGCGGGCGTCGCGGCTGCTGGTGCAGGGGTGCCGGCAGCCGCAGATGGTGCGGCCGATTCCGCTCCAGGTACCGGAGTCGGTGTGGTGAGCAGTGCCGGCGGGTTCGGCCGGATTCCCTCGTAGTTGCCCGTGTTGGGCACGATCAGCACCGGCAACGTCACCTGACCGGCCCGCTTGAACTTGAGGGTGGTGGAGATGAAGGCAGAAGGTTCGGCGATGTTCCCGTAGAGATTCACAAAGTTGCTGCTGTTGTAGCCGACTCGATTCTCTGAGCCCGGCTCCAGCAGCAGCCGACCGTTGGTGATCCCGACCGCAAAGGTATTTGGCACGGTGGTGACGCCTACCAACTCATCCGGTTCGGACGAGGACAGAATGAATGAGGCCGACATTGTCAGGTTCTGCGGGGCAGCCATGTCGCGGACCCAGACGAGCCCACGGATCTGAATATCCCCGAGGTTGGCCGACGCGACCTGGCCGCCTTCCTGCTGCGTCGTCGTCAACGCGTTGTAGCCGTTGAAACAACCGCTCAAGGCTGGAATCAGAGCGGCAGCAAGTACTGCGGCGGCGATTCGACGACGGTGCACGATGGCCCTCCAGAGCTCCACGAATGACAAGGCTGTGACAACAGCGCTGCGGGAGAGCCTAGCGGGTCACTGTGCGTTGTTGAGTGCCTGTTGCAGGCTTCCTTCTGCAGTGGACCCCACGTCGGCATCACGAATGACATTGGTGACCGTGCCGTCGCCGGTGACCACCAGCAGGGTCAGCCCCTCAGGTGCGTACGGGTCAAAGGTTCCGGCAGCCGCGATTAGGCGTGGGACCACCGGATTCTGACCGTCGGCGGCGGCCTCGGCGGCGTCGGCTGCGATATCGGTGGCTGGGGCGTCGGCGGCCGTGTCGGCAGTCACCAAGGTGTAGCCCGCAGACTGCGCGGTTCGACTGGCTGTGGCCAAGGCACCCCGACAGCCTGGGCAGTCGCCCATCGGCATCACCGCCACGACTGCGGGGCGGATATCCCGCAGGTCTCGTTCGCCGCCGTTCAGCTGGACCTGCGATACCGGCAACAGTCCACCTTCGGTGCCAACGGGGCCGGTTTCCAGCGCCAGTGCCTCAGTCTGTTTCGGCGGGTTGGGGCGCTGGATCAGCGGGAGGAGAAAAGAGGCTGCCATCGCCAGACAGGCTGCAATCGCGAACATCAGCGGTATCCGGGACGAGCCGAACAGTCCGAACCACGGCTTTCCGTCACGCCAGGTCCCCGGGTGGTCAGGTCCGGCGGGCCCACCGGGGGGCGACTCAATCTTGCGTTGTCGGTGGAGTTCGTCGTAGTAGCGCCACCGGTCGCCATCCAAGGCCCGGGCATCGTCGGGAATCTCCAACCGAGGCAACCCTGAAGGTCCGGGGTCATCCGGGTCCGGTGTAGCCATCTGCTGAGTATGCGACTGAATTGTCCCGGGCGCGAATCGTTGCGCATCCGGGCCGGCGAAAGGGAGAACCTAACCAGAATGGCACCGTGATTTCAAGCACATTGCGCCGTGGTAGACTCGTCCCTAACGAAAGGGGCTCCATCACATGACCTTCTCCGTCGGTGACACTGTCGTGTACCCGCATCATGGCGCGGCACTGATCGAATCAATCGAGACTAGAGTCATCAAGGGAGAACCTCGGGAGTACCTCGTACTCCGGGTGGCCCAGGGTGATCTAACCGTCCGCGTGCCCGCTGCGAACGTCGATCTGGTGGGTGTCCGCGACGTCGTCAACCAAGAGGGTCTGGATCGCGTGTTCGAGGTGCTGCGGCAGCCTTACACGGAGGAGCCGACCAACTGGTCGCGACGGTACAAGGCGAACCTCGAGAAGTTGGCCTCCGGTGACGTGATCAAGGTCGCGGAAGTTGTCCGGGATCTCTGGCGGCGCGATCAGGACCGTGGACTGTCGGCTGGCGAAAAGCGGATGCTGTCAAAGGCCCGCCAGATTCTGGTCAGCGAACTCGCGTTGGCCGAGCACACCAATGAGGACAAGGCCGAGGCGATGCTGGACGAGGTCCTCGCGTCATAGCCGCGTCAGCTTCGAACCCTTACCCGATCACGCCTACACTGCTGTGGAAACTTCCCAGGACGCCCCCTCGGTGGCGGCGACGACATGAGGGTCGCGGCGCTTATCCCGGCCGCTGGTCTGGGCCTTCGGCTAGGTCCCGGCACCCCTAAGGCGTTTAGGACGTTGGCGGGGCAGTCCCTACTTCAGCATGCGGTCCGGGCCGTCTGCGCCGACGACCGGGTGGATCGTGTGTTGGTAGCTGTGCCAGAAGCCAACGTTGCTGAAATTGCGGCCGACCTGTCCCAACTGGCTCGGGTACCGGTGTCGGTGGTTGCCGGCGGGATGCTGCGACAGGATTCGGTTGCCAACTTGTTGGCTGCTCTCGACCCTTCGGTGAGCCATGTTCTGGTCCATGACGCTGCCCGGCCATTTGTTCCGGTGACTGTTGTCGGTCGCGTCCTGGATGCCCTGGCCGAGGGTCAGCCGGCGGTGATTCCGGTGCTGCCGATGGTGGACACGGTCAAGGAGGTCGCCGCCGGTGGTGACTCAGGCGAGCGAGTGGTAGCCACCCTCGACCGATCCGTGTTGCGCGCGGTTCAGACCCCACAGGGCTTCAGTCTCGAGGTGCTGCTGCGCGCCTTCGCCCAACTTCCGGCCGGTCTGGCGGCGACCGACGAGTCGACTCTGGTGGAGCGTATCGGGGTGCCGGTGACAGCCGTCGCGGGTGATCAACTCGCGTTCAAGGTGACGACGCCATTCGATCTCGCGGTCGCCGACTCGGTGGCCGTCCAAGCTGCCGTATCGGCCCGGCCGCCGGAACCATCGGCGCCGGGTCTGGCCAGCCCGAGACCCTTCGGTGGTGGCTCGGCATGACGGGCTCGGCGCCGGCCATCGGTATCGGCACTGACGTCCACCCATTTGAGGCGGGGCGGGAACTCTGGCTTGCGGGGTTGCACTGGCCGGGAGAGACCGGACTGGCGGGCCACAGTGACGCCGATGTTGCGGCCCACGCCATCTGTGATGCGTTGCTGTCGGCGGCAGGCCTGGGCGATCTTGGTTCCAACTTCGGTACGGCCGAGCCGGAGTGGGCGGGCGCCTCAGGTGCCGCGCTGCTCGCAGAGACTTCCCGACGAGTCGGCGCCGCAGGTTGGCTGATCGGCAACGCGGCGGTGCAGGTGATCGGAAATCGTCCCCGACTCGGCCCGCGCAGACTTGCCGCCGAGGAGGCTTTGACAGCAGCGGTCAGGGCTCCGGTTCGGGTGTCGGCGACGTCCACCGATGGCCTCGGGCTGACCGGCCGCGGCGAGGGTATCGCGGCGATTGCCACTGCCCTGCTGACGCCTGCCCCGGTCGACGACTAGCCTGGCTGCCGTGACGCTGAGACTGCACGACACCGCCACCAGGTCGGTGCGGGAGTTCGTTCCACTGCGCCCGGGGCACGCGTCCATCTACGTCTGCGGGGCAACCGTGCAGGGGCCGCCGCATGTGGGTCACATCCGCGCCGGGGTGGCATTCGACGTGCTCGTCCGGTGGCTGCTGGCGTGTGGCCAGCAGGTCACTCTCTGCCGCAATGTCACCGATATCGATGACAAGATCCTCGCCAAGGCCGAGATTGAAGGTCGACCCTGGTGGTCGGTGGCGATGGCCTATGAGCGATCGTTCTCGGACGTGTACGACCTGCTTGGCTGCATCCGGCCGACGGTGGAGCCGCGGGCGACCGGGCATATCACCCAGATCGTCACCCTGATCGAGCGGATCATTGATCGGGGCCACGGCTACCAGGTGGGCGGCGACATCTACTTCGACGTCCGGTCCTTCTCGCGCTACGGGCAGTTGTCGGGCCAGCGGGTGGACGCCCTGCGGTCCTCGGGGGAGAGTGGCCCGGAAGCGCTGAAGCGCGATCCGCTCGACTTCGCGCTCTGGAAGGCAGCGAAGCCCGGGGAACCCAGCTGGCCGGCGCCGTGGGGTGAGGGTCGGCCGGGCTGGCACATCGAATGTTCCGCGATGGCGACCAACTACCTCGGACCGACTTTCGACATCCATGGTGGCGGTCTGGACCTGGTGTTCCCGCACCACGAGAACGAAGTGGCGCAGTCACAGGGCGCTGGCGACGATTTCGCCCGCTACTGGCTGCACAACTCCTGGGTGACACTGTCCGGGGAGAAGATGAGCAAGTCGCTCGGCAACTCTGCACTGGTGACCGAGGTCGTCAAGCGGGTACGGCCGGTCGAACTCCGCTGGTACCTGGCGGCGGCCCACTACCGCAGCACTGTCGAGTTCTCGGAGCAGTCCGTGGCGGAGGCGGCCGCGGGCTACCGCCGGCTCGAGTCGTTCGTCGTGCGAGCGTCGCAGCGGCTGTCGTCGGCTGAGTCAGCCGTGTCGGCTGTGCTGGCTGACCGGGTGCCGGCGGCATTCGCGGCGGCGATGGACGACGACTTGAACGTGCCGGCCGCAGTTGCGGTGATCCATGAGGCGGTCACCCTGGGCAACTCCGCGATGGCGGCCAGCGGAGACGCGACTGTACTGCCGACGATCTTGGCGGAGGTGCGGGCGATGCTGACCGTGCTCGGTGCCGACCCGCTGGCGGAACCTTGGCGCGACGAATCCGCCGGTCAGGCCGCTGCCGGCGCCGCGTTGGACGTGTTGGTAGCGGACCGGCTGGCGACCAGAGAGGCGGCCCGGGCCGGGCGCGACTTCGGCACCGCAGATGCGATCCGGGACCTGTTGACCGCGGCCGGAATAGCCTTGGCGGATGCCGCCGACGGAACCACCTGGACCCTCGACCAAGGACAGATCTGATGGCTGGCAACTCCCAACGCAAGGGCGCAGTGCGCGGCAGCGGATCCAAGAAGGGTGCGCAGGTTGGCTCTGGTGGTCAGCGCCGGAAGGGGCTGGAGGCGAAGGGACCGACGCCGCCGGCCGATGAACGGACCAGCCATCCAGCGGCTCGACGCGCCGCCGTTGATAGGCGTCGCGCCGGTGATGCTCGGCGGAGCACGAGCGCCGAGGACGTAGTCGTCGGACGCAACCCGGTGGTGGAGGCGTTGCGCGCGCAGATTCCGGCGACCGCCCTGACAGTGGTCGCATTCGTTGACTCCGATCAGCGGATCGTTGAAGCGGTCGGGCTGGCCGGCGACCTCGGGATCCCGGTTCATGAGCGACAGAAGTCCGAACTTGATCGGCTGGCCGGCGCCGCCAACCACCAAGGGCTGGTGCTGCAGGTCCGCGAATACGAGTACGTCGACTTCGCGGAGTTGCTGGTGCAGTCGCGGCAACTCACGGACACACCGCTGCTGGTCGCTCTCGATGGCATCACCGATCCACACAACCTGGGCGCCATCGCTCGCTCGGCGGCCGCGTTCGGGGCTCGCGGGCTTGTTGTCCCCTCGCGGCGATCCGCCGGCGTCACGCCGGCCGCCTGGCGTACCTCGGCCGGGGCGTTGGCCCAGCTGCCCGTTGCGCGTGTCACGAATCTGACGCGCGCCGTGCAGGAAGCCAAGGCGGCGGGATTGTTCGCCATCGGCCTGGACGGCGGCGCCAGCACCGACATCACCGCAGCCGCGGCGCAGTTCGCAGACTCCGGCGTGCTGCTGGTGGTCGGGTCGGAAGGGTCTGGCTTGTCCCGACTGGTCGGTGAAGCCTGTGATGTCATCGCCTCCATCCGGATGCCCGGCAGGATGGAATCCCTGAATGCCTCAGTTGCCGCCGGGGTTGCGCTGCACACGTTGAGCGAGGCGCGCGCCACCCGCTAGCTGATGCTCGGCAATCACAACCAATGGGTGGTGTCGACCAGATCGTCGTCTGCCGGGTGCGTCAGCATTAGGTTTGCCAGTCGATCCAGGTAGGTTCCAACCAGGGCTGGCACCCGGGGAAGGCTTGCATCTGAGGTGTAGATGACCCCGAAGTGGGGGCGGCCTTCAGCTTGCCAGCGTCTTGTGACGACGGCAAAGTCGGCGACGTTGTTGGTCAGCAGCGCCCGCCACTGGCCGGTGCACAAGGTCAGCAACACCTCGTCGCTTTCGGTGTGCCAGTCCAATTCGAACGCTGTGACCACGTCAAACCCGCGGTCCCGCAGTCCGGCCGCGATGAGCTTCGGGTAGTGGTGATCGAGAGCTAGCCTCACGCGAAGGCGGCCTGCTCCCGCTCCCACCTTGACCGTTCGGCTTCCTCAATGGTGGTCGCCCAGCGCGCATCCGCGTCGATCTCGGTCCGGAACTCGGCGTAGTAGGACATCGCCGCCCGAATTTCGCGGGTGGGCCGATCTAGTGCGTCGGCCACGGACTGAACGTCATTGCCGGCGTCCTTGAGTTGCGCAACAACCTGGCGCACGAGCAGGCGCGTACCCGCGATTGCCGGTTCGCGTCGACCTGCCGCTCCCTCGCGAAAGCGGATCAACGGATGCTGCTCGGTGCTCAACGCCTCGGCCAGCAGACGCTCGGCCAGCGAATTTCGGGACTCATTGGAAGTGGAAGCTGCGTTGTCCAGAAGCTCGATTGTCCTTGCCGAAAGCCGGAAAGAGCGCTGAACTGAGTGGGTGCTTTCGCTCATGTATCACAAAGTATCACAACAAAGCACAACTGCTTTGGGTCTGTGATTTGAACGTGCCAGCGGCAGCTGCGGATCCCGCTAGCGGGAGTTTCCGGGCTAGTTGGTTTGTGAGGTTGGGGGGCCACCTCCGCC
>CAZJNU010000063.1:0-15815 GCA_964547485.1 uncultured Actinomycetes bacterium | reverse complement strand
TGGCCGCTGGCCGCTGGCCGCTGGCCGCTGGCCGCTGGCCGCTGGCCGCTGGCCGGGATGATGTCACCTGTGCACTCCACGAACGCGATTTGGCCGGAAAACCACGGCGTGTCGCGGCGTGTCGCGAGGAATCCCGCTGTCGTGGAGTCCCCAGATGACTCTGCTGCGATCCTGGGCGGGCGATCACCCCAACAGGACTTCGAGTGGCGGGGGGCGGCCGGCGGGTGGGCGGGTGGCGCGGGGGCGGAGGAGAGGACGGGGGCGGGTCGAGCCCGGCCCGTGGGCTAGCGCTGAGCCGCGTATGGGTCGCGAGCAGCGCTGCGGCGCTGGCTCCGCAGCTCGTCGGCGATACCACCCGCATTGCTCGCGATGAGGTCGATCTCCTCCAGCCAGCGCAGCGTCCAATACAACCGCGACACGGTGGGCGCCATCGCGCTGTCCTGCTGCTGCGCCCAGATGTCGACTTTGCTCTCGACCGTTTGCCGGGCATGGGCAAGGTCTGGCAGCGGCTCGGGCACCATCATCGCCACCGGAACGGTCGCCTCGGAGGGTAGATCGTCGAGCAGGGCCACCAGCCTGCGGACATTCGCCGCCAACCTGCGGGCCACCGCGTCGGAGGCGGCGACGAGATCCCCCGCCGCTCGACGTGCGTGCAGGTCACCGGGGTAGTCACCGACCTGCATCGAAATGACCTGCGAGACATAGGTGACGTGCTCGATCATCGACAGAATGCGCGCCCAGACAATGGTTTCAGCCCCCCGGGAAGCCCCCTGCGCCAGCGCAAGATCCACCGTCTCGCTGGCCCGCGCGAGGGCGACCCGAGCCTTCGTCGCCGCTACATCTGTGCTGGGGGCGTCCGTTTCGGACGCCAGAATTGCCGCCAGTCTGCTCACCGAGGCGCGCAACAGGTCCGATGCCGCGTCAGAGGCGGCCAGCAAGGCGGTCTGCACCTGGGGCGTCAACCCGCGCGGAGTCACCAGCAGGCTCACCACCACCGCCACGACCAACCCGAGGACCACGTCCAGCAACCGTAATTCGGGCATGCCGCGGGTTCCCGCCGAGGTGATCGCGACGAGGTTCATCAACGTCGTGGTGAAGGCCGCTTGCACCAGGATCGTCCCCTTCGTACCCACCGCGTAACCAAGGAAGCCGGCGACCAGCGGCAGCGTCGCCCACCCCCACTCGGCATGGTCACGCAGGCCCAGCAACAACAGCCCACCAATCAGGAAGCCGAGCAACTGGCCGAGGAAGACCTGCCAGGCCATGTTCCGCGTGCTCTGTCGATCGAGGCGCAACACGCTCAGCGTGCCGAGGACCACCCAGTAGCCGCGCTCGACCCCGGTGAACTCGACGACCAGCAGGGCTGCGGCGATGGCGATCCCCAGCCGCAAGGCGTTGCGGAACCACGGGGCCCCCGGATTCAGCTCCGACTGCACCTGGCGCCAGGGGTTGATCACCGCGATGACCCCTGGCACCGGGATTCCACGAAAGGTGAGCGGTGGCACTGGCAACCGGGAATCGGCGTTGGCAAGGGTGGCGTCGCGGACCGTCGAGACGGACAACATGCTCACCATCCGGGCTGAGAAGGACGCGGGCACGCGCTCGTTGATCGAAGCTGCGTCACCGGCAACGAGCAGTTCGGCGGTCTCCTGCTCGAGTTCGTCCCAGTGGCGAGAACGAGCCTTCTCCAGTCCGTGGAACGCGGCCAGATTCCCGGACGGGGACGTCAACTCGTCAGCCGCGGCGTTGAGCGCGGAGGCGGTGACCGCCGCCAGCCGCTCATCCGCTGGGTACCGTTCGGGGCCACCCTCCCGGGCCAGCAGCCGCAGCCCCAGTCGCAACCTGCGCACCTCCTCGAGCAATCGCAGCAGAGTACGCTCCCGCCGGTAGGCGGTGCCCGGGCGGTTCAACTGCCCCTGAAACAGCTTCTCCAAAGTCGTGACCTGGCGATCCACAACCGACACGGCGCCTTGCTGCCGCTGCCTATTGGCGTCCGGATTCCAGAAGCAGGCAATAGCTCGGGATTCGGAGCGGAGGATCGCCCGTACGCATTCGGTGAGAGTGGCGCGTGGGAAATAGGGCCAGAACCACACGCCGGCGAGGACCGAGACCACGATGCCCACCAGCCAGCCAAACTCCATCTGAAGCAGCAGTTCTGGGGCGTTGGCGGTGGTGGCCGCCAGAAAGAACGGCAGCAGGATGGGGGTGCCGGCACTGCTGACGAACCCGCGCAGGACACCCAGGAGGGTGACGGCGAACCCCAGGATCAGAGCCATCACCACCAGCAACACCGGCGAGAACGAGCAAAGAGCGCCGATCGCCATGGTCAACGCACCCGCGACACCCGTCAGAACCATCGAGGCGGCACGCTCGCGACGGGGACCGGAGAAATCCGTCAGCACCAGCAGGCAGATCAGCGCGAAGGCCGCGGTGAAGGCCGCCTCTCCCTGATCCGCCCAGAGAAGGGCTGCCAACGTCAGCGGCAGCAGCAACCCGATTCGCAGCGCGCGGCGAAACGGACGGGTGCTCAGTGACCGGAGCAGGCGCTCCGAGCTGGGATCGCGGTCGCCGGAATGCTCAGTCCCAGGGTTGGCGTTGAGGCGACTCACCGCTTCAAGTCCGCTGGTTCCGCTGGTACTGAGACGCCACCGGACCACTCTGGCCGACGTACTTCGAGTTGAGCTCGGGGTGCCCGTAGGGCCGTTCAGCGGGCTTGTCGAGCATGTGGAACGACAACTGTCCGATGCGCATTCCCGGCCAGAGCTTGATCGGCAGGGTCGCGACGTTGGACAGTTCCAGCGTGATCTGACCGTGCGTCCAACCCGGGTCCACGAATCCGGCAGTGGCGTGGATGAGCAGGCCCAGTCGGCCCAGACTCGACTTCCCCTCCACCCGCGCCACCAGGTCGTCGGGGAGGCCGATCGCCTCGAGCGTCGTCCCCAGCACAAACTCGCCCGGGTGCAGGATGAAGGCCTCGCCGTCGCCAACCTCGACTCGTTCCATCAGGTCGGCGGGCTTCTGGAACGGGTCAATAACCTCGCAGGTGTGGTTGCGGAAGACCAGGAATTGCGCACCCAGCCGGACATCGACACTGGCGGGCTGGACCTGGTCAGGTTCCATCGGGTCAAGGGTCAACCGGCCTTCGGCCAGCAATCGCCGGATGGTGCCGTCGGAGAGGATCACGTTGCGAGGGTATCGGGGCAGGGAATCTGCGGCGGGTGCCCGGCTCGTCCTCGACTTTGCGCTCTATTGTCAATCCGTGCTCGCAACACCACTATTTCCTGTCTAAGGTCTATTTCGCAGTTTATTTTCCTGCATGGACGTGCTATGATGAAGATGTTGGTGTCGCCCTCTCCGGTTGCGCATCAACCTGAATCCAGTGTGCGGACAGCCCGTCCGCACCCCAGCACGAAAGGAAGATCCAGCGATGCAACTCACCACTCGCTCCACCCGCCAGACCCTGCGCAGGGTCTCCGATGCGGTGCTCCGGGCCAATGCCGAGACGGTTCGCTCCACCCAGACCGGTGGCAGCGCCCGCACCCTTCCCGGGGCCTCCGACTGAGTCAGTTTGACCCCCGCCGCGGAACGCCCCCCGCCTCGGCTTTCCGTCGATAGTCGACTACGTCCGCCGCGATTCGTCTCGCAGGGCACACTGTGCACGTGACCACTCCCCGTGTCGACCCGCCCATACGTGTTCGGATGTCGGCGTCGGAGCGTCGCGAGCAACTTGTGGCCGTCGGCCGGGGTCTGTTCGCCGAGAAGGGGTACGAAGCCGTCAGCGTGGAGGAGATCGCCGCCGAGGCGGGGGTGTCCAAACCCGTTGTCTACGAACACTTCGGGGGCAAAGAGGGCCTTTATGCGGTCGTCGTCGACCGAGAGATGGCCGATCTGCTCGGACGGGTACAGGCCGCGCTGATACCGGCCCATCCCCGGGCCATGCTGCAGTCCGTTGTGCTCGCCTGGCTCGACTACATCTCCACCGAGACCGACGGGTTCCGAGTGTTGGTACGCGACTCACCCCCCGGGATGGCCGAGGGTTCCTTCGCCTCCTTACTGCGGGACGTGGCGGCACGAGTGGCCGGCCTGCTGGCCGACGAGTTCGACCGGCGGGATCTGAATAAGAAGCAGGCCGACATGTACGCCCAGATGCTGGTCGGCATGGTCGCCAACACCGGAATGTGGTGGGTCGACGTCCGACGGCCCAAGCGCGATGAGTTGGCGGCACATCTGGTCAATCTGGCCTGGAACGGACTTGCCCATCTGGACGGCAAGCCCAGCCTCACGAAACCCGCATGACCACCCACCCCTGACCGGAACCGAGCCGGACGCCGGCCGACGGGTTCGCGGCGTGGATCACCAGCCCGCGGGCAATTCGCATCATCACGTGACCCGTGTGCGGGAACACCAGGTCACCGGGCAGACCGGGACCGGCCACTTTCCGGGTGCCGCCCACCCCCGCAAGCAGGGTGTAGGTCGTCGGCCAGTAGGGACTGGCCCGATCCCCTTGCCTCATGGCGACCGCTCCTGCGGCGAACCAGGCACGTGACACCAGACTCGAGCAGTCGTAGATCCCAGCTGACCCGCGGGCCGCCTGGCTGTATCGGGATCCGATCGCGGTGAAGGCGTAGACGACCGCCCGCGCCGCCCGATCGCTGCGCGCCTCCCGTACTGACTGCACGCACAGCGCCGGAAGGCTCCGGAAAGCCCACTGGTCATCGAAAAATGCCGCCGGCCGCCGCGCCGGACATCGCGCGGCGATCAACATCCGCGCCAGGCTGGCGCTCGGCCGCGGGCGGGGCCAGGCTCGCTGCCCGCCACGTGCCGACTGCGCGGCAGCACTCTCCATTGGCGCCGGCGACCCTGCCCCGCTCGAAACCGGTGTGGCAAGCGCTCCCACTACCGCAGCCGAGACCAACAACGTGACGATCATGACGAACCCCCGTCCGGCCGCCCACTTTCACGCATCCGACAACGGGGCGTCGGAGCAGCTCTGGCCATCAAGCTATGCCGGACAGAGCGCCGCCGGAACGGGCTGCCGGGCAGCTGTGGACAAACCGGTTGCGCGGCCTCTGCGCAGGCTGTCGCACCGCAGCTGCCGCACGTCAGCTGCCGCCAGCTACGACTTCGGCGGTAGGTAGTCCTCGAGGCGCGCGAGCCGGAATCCCTGCCGCTGCAGCTCGGCGAGCAGGATCTTCAAGTGCGGGACGAGGTCGTCGCGGTAGTGGCTGAGGATGATGTCGCCGGGCTGGAACCGGTCGCCCTCCTGGAAGTGGAACTCCTCATCCGGCAGCGTCACACTCCAATGGACCACATAGTCGAGTCCGCAGTCGCCGGCCGCGGCCAGCGTCGAGTCTCCGTACACGCCGTAGGGCGGTCGCAACATCCACGGCGTCTTGCCGATCTCAGCTGCGATCGCCTTGTTCGCCGAGCAGATCTCCTCGGCGGCGCCACTCTCACCGAGTTTGGTCAGCGTCGGGTGGTAGACGGTGTGGTTTTGCACCGATCCGAGCCGCGACATCCTGCGCCAATAGTCCCAATGACCGTCGCCGTACATCGTGGTGAAGAACGTCGTGACAGGGATCTTGTGATTGGTGAGGAAAGTGATGAGTCCCGGATCGGTCACCGCCCCGTCGTCCAAAGTCAGGAAGGCGACCTTGTCCTTGGTGACGACCCGATTGACAAACTCCGCTGGCCCCTTGCCGGCCGGGTCAGCGACAGCGGTCGGCAGCGGCTTCACCGGGACCGGCTGCGGACTGCGGTGCGACGTCGGAGACGCATGCGGCGCTGGCGACGTGCTCGGCATCAGCCCGGCCGCCTCCCCTGAGGCGTCCCCCGGAAGTGCGTCCGCCGACGGCGACGGGGCGCCCTGTTCGGCGCCGGACGACGGCTGTGGAGCGCTGACCGGAAGCAGTGAACAGCCGGCCACGGCCGCTAGGGCGCCGCCCACGAGTACCAGCCGAACGCGAAGTGCCATTCGGAAACTATATTCGCCGGCTCCGCACCGGCCGGGAACCGACCTGCGGGAAAGGTATGACGCAGCACCCACTGGCGGCCGGGCAATTGGGAGCCAACACCCAGATGCCCTGCATGGTGGCCGCGGGTGCAATAGCGTCGCGAGTATGACCAGTGACAACAATGTCGAGCAGACAACCGACATCACCTTCGCGCTCGCCCAGCAGGACTACGACACCGTCATCACCCTGGTCCGGGAGGCGATGACGCAGGACCCGATGGCCGCGCTGGCCGACCCGGTGATCAACGAGTGGATCGGCAAGCGGTTTCGCAATATCTTCATCACCGAGGGCGTCTCAAACCCGGACACGCGAAAACATTCGCAGGCCAGTTTCCCCCTCAATTTGCTCGACCCGCGGAGCGAGCGGGAGCGCGTCGCCAAGCGGATGATCAGCAACGTCACCGACGAGGAGATCGCGCTGGAGATGCCGAAAGCGCAGCCGGTCGGGTTCAGCAACGTGACGCTGGTATTCGCCCCAGGGCTGCTCACCGGCCTGCTGCCGAGCCTGGCGTTCCAGTCCGTCTGGCCACAGCTGATCAACCGATTCGGAGTCCGGATCCAGGTGGTCGACGCACACCCGATGCGATCCACCGAGGCGAACGTCGCCGATCTGGAGGACACCCTCGAGCGCGGTATCGGGGTGTCCCCGATCGACGCCTCGTTCATCACCGCCGACCAAGATCCGGTGCCGCCCGGCGATGTCATCCTGATGGGCTACTCGAAGGGTGGGCCCGACATTCTGTCGCTACTGATCGCCCGGCCGGACCTGGCTCCCCGGGTCAAGGCGGTCATCGGCTGGGCCGGGGCGATCGGCGGCTCCTACCTGGCCAACGACATCTACGAGAAGATCAAGGGCGTAACGAAGTTCAATGTGGTGGACGATATGTCCGCCGATATCGGTGAACTCATGCTGCGGTTGGCGCCGATCGTGCAGGTGAACAACATCAACCGGCGGCTCGACGAATACGACATCAAGGGCGCGATCGAAAGCCTGACGACCACGTATCGGGAGAGGTTCCTGGCGGACAATGCCGAGGCGCTCGCCAACCTGGACATCCCGATGTTCTACTTCACCGGATCAACCCACCTGCTGGAAGTGCCCTACTACCAGCGGCAGGGGACGCTCGAGCTACTCGCCTATGACAAGTACAACGATATGCAGTTGACGCAGGAACAGGCTCGGCCGCCGCTGCCGACGGCCCCACATCTGTCGATGTTCCACGCGAACCATTGGGATCTCTCCTACGACACCTTCCCGTGGTACACCACGCTCGGGTCATCCAAGCTCAAGGACCCGTTTGCCCGGGAGCCGGCGATGGCCGCGATCCTGCTGATGATGTCCGAATTGGGCCTGATGAATTGAGTCCCGAGCCCAGCGCGCACCCCAGCCAGCCTTGGTTGGCAACCCGCCGATGGTCGGCGACGGGTGCCGTTGTGGGCTCACTGTTCTGGATTGTGACGTGGCTGCCGTCACTGCTGCCGCTCGGTAGTCTCATGCAGGGAGTCGCGCTGGGAACGACCGCGGCGATCGGCTACGGGTTGGGCGCGGCGGGTTCGGCCATCGGCCACCGGATCGTGAGCAGACGCCCGACACCGCCAGCGACGACTGCGTCCGACCGTCCGCCCGTGCGGGTGTGGGTGGCCATCGTCGCCGTCGCGGTGGCGCTGCTGGCCGGGCTGCCGATGTCCCGCGCCCTGACTGAGCAAGCACAGCAGCTGGCCGCGCCGAGTCTGGCGCCAGCGTGGTGGTTGAGCAGCCTGATCGGCCTGGCGGTGGTTGCGCTGCTGATCGCGATCGGCCGGGGCTGCCGCGGGCTGTCGCGGTGGATGGCCCGAAAGCTGTGGCGGCGTACCGGCGCGGCTGCGCCCGCCCTTGGCGCAGCGACCGTGCTGGCCGCCGGGGTACTGCTGGTGGTGATCGCGGTGGAAGCGATGGGGCTGGCGTTCGACAAGATCGACACCGGCGAGGCAGGTCAAACGCCCCCGACGTCGGCGACTCGATCGGGTGGCCCGGGGTCGTTGATCAGCTGGTCGAGTCTGGGCCACGAGGGTCGCAAGTTCGTCACCGGAGGTGCCACCCAGACCACGATCCGCACCTTCGCCGGACTGGACTCGGCGCCCACTCCCGAGGCCCGCGCCGACCTCGCGATGTCGGACCTGCTCCGCGCCGGCGGCGCCAACAAGAACACCTGGGTCGTCGTCTCCACCACCGGCAACGGACAGATCGACCCGGTAGCGGCGGAGGCCGCGGAGACGGCCACCGGCGGCGACGTGGCGCTGGTCGCCATCCAGTACTCGACCCTGCCGAGCTGGCTGTCGTTCCTGACCGACAAAGCCGCGGCCGGCCAAGCAGGCACCGCGCTGCTCACCTCGGCGAATCGGGCCCGTGCGGCACTCCCGGCATCGTCGCGGCCACGACTCATCCTCTACGGCGAGAGCCTGGGGGCCAATGGCTCGACGGAAGCATTCAAGGGCATGACCCCGGAGCAAGTGATCCAGCAGGTGGACGGCGCCCTATGGGTCGGACCGCCGGCGTCAGCCCAACCCGTCACCGGCTGGACCGACTCCGGAACTCCACCCCGGTGGCAGCCGATCGTCGGCGGCGGGGCAGTGGTCCGCTACGCCGCGACCGCAACAGCCGCAGCAGCACCGCCAGGGAACCTGCCCTGGGGCCCAAAGAGGATCCTGGTGTTGGCCAATCCGACCGACCCGGTGGTGTGGTTCGACGGCGGCCTGTTCTTCAGCCGGCCCGACTGGCTCGATCAGCCCCGTGGTCCGGGGGTGGCGGCCGGGACCGTCTGGACGCCCTTGCTGTTCTTCCTGGCGGTGGCGTTCGACCTGCCTCCCGCAGGCGGGATGCCACCCGGGGTGGGCCACGACTACAGCGAGGCCCTACCCGCCGCTTGGCGGCAGGTGCTGGGCTAGCCGGGTGCGCCAGCCCTCCACCCGCAGCCGCAGCTCATGGGGGGACCTCCACGGCCCAGCCCCGGTACTGTGACCTAGGGAGGAGCTGAAGATGGGAACATCCGATGTGAGTGGACCCGAACTCGATGACTTCGAGCAGGCCCTGCTGTCGATGGATCAGGCGGCCGCGGCCCGGCTGCTCTTGACGACCTACCGAGACAATGGTCCAGTCGCTGCCTTCAACGGTCTCGTGATCCCCACGCTGGTGCGAATCGGCTCCGGTTGGGAGGCGGGCGAGGTGGCCCTTGCCCAGGTATACATGAGCGGCAAGATGTGTCAGCAACTGATCGGGGACCTCCCCGCACCGGCGGTCGCCCCTCGTACGGATCAGCCGGCGATGGCGATCGCCATTCTCGAGGACTCGCACGTGCTCGGAAAGCAGATCGTCGTCCAGATGTTGCTGTCAGCGGGCTACTCGGTCACCGACTGGGGTGCCCGCATTTCCGTTGCCGAGGTGGTCGACCGCGTTGCCCGGGAGCAGATCGAGGTGCTGTTCCTCTCGGTGCTGATGCTGCGCTCGGCATTGTTGGTGAGCCAGGTGCGGCAGGGTCTGTCGCAACTCGACCTGCACCCTTTGATCGTCGTCGGCGGGGCGCCGTTCCGCTTCGATCCGGACCTGGCGCAGGAAGTCGGCGCCGACTACGTCGGACGATCCGCCTCGGACGTGCTACCGATACTGGCCACTATCGAGGCCTCCCGATGACAGGACTCCGGTGATGACGGCAACCCCCGAGATGACCTCGGCCGAGCGGGTTCTTGCGGCGCTGTCCGGCCGCGAGCCCGACCGGGTGCCGTACTTCCTGCCGGTGACGATGCATGGCGCGCTGGAAGTCGGCGTGCCGCTGGACAAGTATTACCAATCCGCGCGACTGATGGCCGAGGGTCAATTGCGGTTGCGGGCGAAGTACCGGGACGACATTGTCTACCCGTTCGCCTACGGCGCGATCGAGGTCGAAGCGTTCGGCGGGGAGGTCGAGTTCTTTGCCGACGGTCCACCCAATTCGGTGGGACCGCTGCTGTCGGACCCCAACCAAATCACCAATCTGAACCCACCTGTGGTCGCCGACTCCGAGCCGCTTCGACGGGTTCTTGACACGATTGAGACCCTGTCGACCGCAATCGCCGGTGAGGCGTTGATCGTCGGCGTGATCATGTCCCCGTTCTCGCTGCCTATCATGCAACTCGGCTTCGAGCAGTACCTCAATCTGCTCTACGAACAGCCCGATTTGGCCCGTCGACTGCACGCCGTCAACGAGTCATTCGCGGTGGCCTGGGCAAATGCCCAGTTGGCGGCCGGGGCGAATGCCATCGGCTACTTCGACCCGATCAGTTCGCCCACAGTGCTCTCTGCGGAGTTGTTCACCGAATACGGCCTGCCGATGATGCGGCGGGTGATGTCCGCCGTCAGCGGTCCCTGCGCCGCCCTGCTCGCCTCCGGCCTGTCAGAGCCGCTGATTGACGACTTGGCGACCACTGGGGCGGTCATCGTCGGGGCCAGCAGCGACGAGGACCTGGCGCAGGTGAAGGCGACTGCGGCCGGCCGGATCACCGTGATGGGAAATCTGAACGGCATCGAAATGCGCCGCTGGACCCCGGTCGAGGCCCGCGAGGAAACGCGCCGAGCGATCGCAGCCGGCGCGCCGGGCGGTGGCTTCATCCTGTCCGACACCCACGGCGAAATCCCGATCCAGGTGCCCGAAGACGTCCTACTCGCCATTTCCGACGCCGTCCGCGAATTCGGCAACTACCCGATCGACCCCGCCGTGGGTGCGCGATGACAGCCGAGCGCGGCCGGGCAGCACCGGCACCCGCAGAGGTGCAACGGCTCCGACAGAAACTCGCCGAATACGCGATGATCGTCGACCTCCTGACGGACCTGCCGAGGTCCCGCACCCAGTCGGAGGCGATCGACGCACTGCTGGATCTCGCGCAGGAGCTGTGCGCCCCGACAGCCCTCGGTTTCGTACCAACTGCGGCAGGACACCTTCGCGCCCCGGTCGTCCGGCCAGCCTCGGAGGCCGCCGTTGCGGACGTAGAAGCCACCGCGGCCGCCCTCGACGACACACAGCGGTGGATCCGGCTTGGATCGAACTTCGCCATTGCGGTGACGGCCGGCGACCAGCGGTGTGGGGTGCTGGCTGTTGTCGACGTGGTCGTTCCGCAGGATATCGAGGAGTACAGCCAACTCCTGCTGACGATGGCCGGTCCGCTGGCGTTGGTGATGGTCAACGCGGAGTCCCGGTTGGCGCTGGAGGCGAGCGAGTCGAACTACCGGCTGCTGGCGGAGAATGCCACCGACATCGTCTGGCGGCTCGACGCCGATTCCACCATGGTCTGGGTCTCGCCCTCATTGGAGTCGGTGCTGGGATGGCGCCCCGAGCAATTGCTGGGCACGAAGCCGCGGGAGTTGACCCACCCCGACGATCAGGAGGTCCTCACCGCTCGACGAGCTGAGCTGTTCGCCGGTGGGATGATCCCCGACTCAGATCTCAGGATCAGGGCCGCCGACGGAAGCTACCGTTGGATGTCCGTGCAGGTCCGTCCTACCCACTCCGACGACGCCGCCGATTCGGTCGATGGCGTAATCGTCGGCCTGCGGGATATCCATGACCAAGTGCTGGCCCGAGAGGCGTTGGAGCGCAGCGAGAACCTATTCCGGGTCGCTATGGACGGGGCACCGCAGGGGATGGCCGTGGTCGGCCTGGACCTGCGCTTCCTACAGGTGAACAAGGCCCTGGCAGCGATGCTCGGCCGGGATGAGGACTGGCTATTGAGTCACACGTTGCGGGAGGTGATCTCACCCGAGGACCTGGATGCCGACCTCGCCGGAAATAGCGAGTTGATCACCGGCAGCGCCCAACGGATCGTCCGGGAGGGTCGGTGGCTCCGCGCCGACGGATCGAACCTGTGGGTGGTGCATTCCACCGGCCTGCTGCGCGATGAGAATGACGTGCCGCTGTTCCACGTGTCCCATATCCAGGACAACACCGTGGCTCATGAGCGCAACGCCGCGTTGGCCTACCGCGCCAGCCACGATCCACTCACTGGCCTGGTGAACCGCGACCAACTGCAACAGCGCATCACAGAATCCCTCCAGTTTCGACCGCGGCGACCGGGCTCGACGGGGGTGCTCTACTGCGACATCGACCACTTCAAGGCGATAAACGACAGCCACGGGCACGCAGCGGGCGACGAGGTGCTGCAGATCGTTGCCGGCCGGATGGCCTCCGTGCTGCGGTCCGGCGACACTGTTGCACGAATCGGTGGCGATGAGTTCGTAGCGGTGCTCGCTCAGGTCTACGACCTGGCCGCGGCCGCGACCGTCGCCGAGAAGGTGCGGGCCACTGTCAGCCAACCGGTGACGTTGGAGGACGGGGCGGTGATCGAAATCGCCATGAGCATCGGTGCCGCGCTGGCGTCCCCGGAAATCGACGCCCACAGGCTGCTGCGCAACGCCGACGCCGCCCTTTACGCAGCCAAGAACGCCGGCCGCAACCAAGTCCGGGTGTTCGAACACGGCACCGAGGCGGTGCTGACCCGTCAGGTGCTCGCGGACAACGCCAAGGCTGCGGAGGTGAACCTCGAACTGCACCGGGCGATGTGGGATATGTCCGTCGAGATGTTGGCGGTGGCCGACACCGAGGGGATGTTGACAGCCGTGAGTGCCGGTTGGCAGCGGATCCTCGGGTATTCACCGGAGGAGTTGACCTCTCGCCCCTACTTGGAGTTCGTCCACCCCGACGATCTGGCCGCCACCATCGAGGCAGCCCAGGCGCTGGCCGAACCCGGGCACGAAGTGGTCAACTTCGAGAATCGCTACCGGGCAAAGTCGGGCGAGTACCGCTGGCTGTCCTGGAGCGGCCAAACCTCACAGGACTCCCAGCAGGTGTACTGCGTCGTCCGCGATGTCACCGAGCAGGTGGCCGCCCGACAGGAGTTGGAACGAAGCAACGCCGCCCTGCTGCAGGCGCAGCGGATCGCGCAGATCGGCCACTGGACGCTGGACCTGGCAACCAACCACGTCACCTGGTCTGCCGAACTGTTCCGGATGCAGGGGCTGGATCCCGACCAAGACCCGCCGGACTACACCGAGCACAGTCGGCTCTTCACCGCCGAGAGCTGGCAGCGGTTGAGTGAGGCGCTGCCGATCACGCAGCGAACCGGGATTCCCTACGAGCTTGAGCTGGAGATGATTCGCCCCGACGGATCCCACGGGTGGATGCTGGCCCGAGGTGAGGTCGCGTGCGATGCCGGCGGCGCGGTGATCGGTTTGCAGGGCGTGGCGATGGACGTCACGAAGCGGCGAAAGGCGACGGTGGACCTGGTCGCCGCCGAACGGCGCCTCCGGATCCTGGCGGACAACACCACCGATATCGTCTGGGAACGGGACGCCGATGGGCTTCTGGTGTGGGTGTCGGGATCCGTGGAGGCGATTCTTGGCTGGACGCCTGCACAATTGCTCGGAAAGCGGGCCCTGGACATTGTCCCACCCGAGGACCTGGAGTTCACTCAGGCGAACATGTCGAAGCTGCTCTCCGGTGAGCCGATTCCGCTTCTCGAGGTTCGAATCCTGACCGCGGACGGCGGATTCCGGTGGATGGCGTTACAGGCACGCCCGCTGGTCGACGCGACCGGGAAAGTCACCGGGAGTGTCGCCGGGATGCGCGATATCCACGATCAAGTCCTAACGCGACGGGAGTTGGAGCGAAGCAACGCGGCACTGATGCAGGCGCAGCGGATCGCCAAGATTGGTCACTGGACGCTGGATCTGGCGACCGATCGCGTGACGTGGTCGGACGAACTCTTCCGGATGCAGGGGCTAGACCCCGCCCAAGACCCGCCGGACTATTCCGAGAGCAGTCGACTCTTCACCGCCGAGAGTTGGCAGCGACTGAGCATGGCGCTGCCCATCACCCAGGAGACGGGGGTTCCGTACGACCTCGAGTTGGAGATGGTGCGCCCGGACGGATCTCACGGGTGGATGTTGGCCCGCGGGGAGGTCGTGCGAGACGCCACTGGCACCGTCGCCGGACTGCAGGGCGTCGCGATGGACATCACGGAACAGAAGCGCGCAGTGGGAGACCAGCTCGCAGCCGAACAACGGCTCCGGATCCTCGCGGAGAACGCCACGGATGTGGTCTGGGAGCGGGACTCGCAAGGTGTGCTGGTCTGGGTATCCGAATCTGTCGAGGCCATCCTGGGTTGGACGCCATCGGAATTGATTGGTACCCGCGCGCAGGACCTTGTTCCGGCCGAGGATCTGGACTTCACCAACACCCGAATGGCGAACCTCTTCGCCGGCAGGCCGACGCCGCTGGGTGAGGTGAGACTTCTGACCGCGGCAGGCGAGGTTCGGTGGATGGCGCTGCAGTCACGACCACTGGTCGACGCAACTGGCAACGTCACCGGCAGCGTGGCCGGACTGCGCGATGTCCACGACCAGGTACTGGCGCGGCAGGACTTGGTGGACAGCGAACGCAGGTATCGGCTGCTGGCCGAGAATGCCACCGACGCGGTGTTTCTGGTCGACCTTGCGGGCGTGGTCGAGTGGGTGTCACCTTCCATCAAGGCGGTGCTGGACCTCGACGCGGACCAGGTCGTCGGCACCGACGCGACCGCGCTGGTCCACCCGGATGATCTGGCGCAGTTGAGGTCTGTCCGCGCGTCTGCAGCGGGCGGAGCGCCGACGACCACATTTGAACTGCGGATGCGCACGGGTAGCGGCGACTACCGATGGGTGTCCGGCAGCACCGGTCCGGTCACAGACCCCGAAGGCAACGTGTCGGGCCGAATCACGACCGTGCGGGACGTCCACCAACAAGTGGTCGCCCGGCAGGCCCTGGCGCGCAGCGAGGAAACCCTCAGACAGGCGATGGAAGGGGCCAGCCAGGGGATGGCGCTGGTCGGCTTGGACGGTCGCTTCCTGATGGCCAACGACGCCCTCTGCCAACAGGTGGGACTTGAGTGGTCACAACTGGGCGAGCTCGCAGAGGACGATCTCAACCCTGACGACCAGGCCCCTCACCTGGAGATCTACGCCCAACTCGTCAACGGCGAGATTGCCAGCAACGTTCACGAGGGCGGCCTGAGATCCTCCGACGGAACCTTCTCCCGGGTGCTGCACTCCTTGAGTCTGGTCCGCGATTCACAGCAGGAACCGCTCTACTTTGTGTCGCAATACCAGGATATCGACGCGCTCTTCACGGCCCGCGAGGCTGCCAAGGCCTCCGAAACTCGTTACCGAATGCTCGCCGAGAACGCCACCGACATCGTCTGGCAGGTCTCCGCGCACGGCATCCTGGAGTGGGTGTCGGCATCGGTGGAGTCAGTCCTGGGTTGGTCACCTGAGGACCTCCTCGGCAAAGACGTGACAGACCTGGTGCACCCGGACGATCGCACAAAGACCGACCGCGGGAAGGCCCAAATCGCGGCCGGGGAGAAGCCTGGCTCCGTCGAAGCACGGATGTTGTCCAACGACGGCAGTTACCGCTGGGTGGCTGTGCGTGGCCGGCCACTGGCTGGCCCCGACGACGAGTTGGCTGGCTACATCGTCGGCATGCGGGATATCGATGACGAGGTCCTCGCCAGGGCCGCCCTATCTCATGCGCTTGCACATGACCCGCTCACCGGTCTGGCCACCCTGCCCACCGCCATCGAGCGAATCGACGAGTTGCTGGCGGAGATACCCGAAGACGGACCCGGATCCTGGGTCGGCGTGCTCTGCATCGGAGTGGACTCGCTGCGTGCCGTGAACGAGGCCATCACCCACTCCGCCGGCGATCTGGTGCTGGCGACCCTGGCGACTCGGCTGGCCGACGTGCAGGATGACTCCGATCTG
>CAZJNU010000062.1:0-16263 GCA_964547485.1 uncultured Actinomycetes bacterium | reverse complement strand
CGTGGATCAGCTGGGCCAGGTCCTCGATCGAGTAGATGTCGTGGTGCGGCGGCGGCGAGATCAGGCCCACGCCGGGGGTGGAATGGCGGGTCTTGGCCACCCACGGATAGACCTTGTGAGCCGGCAGTTGGCCGCCTTCACCAGGCTTGGCACCCTGCGCCATCTTGATCTGGATGTCGTCGCTGTTCACCAGGTACTCGCTGGTGACCCCGAACCGGCCGGACGCGACCTGCTTGATGGCCGACCGGCGACTGTCGCCGTTGGGCATCGCCACGAACCGCTCCGGGTCCTCCCCGCCCTCGCCGGTGTTCGACTTGCCCCCGAGCCGGTTCATCGCGATCGCGAGCGTCTCGTGCGCCTCCGAGGAGATCGAGCCGTAGGACATCGCCCCGGTCGAGAACCGCTTAACCACCTCCGAGGCGGGTTCCACCTCTGATAGCGGGATCGGCTCGCGCTCGGAGGCGAACTCGAACAGTCCGCGCAGGGTCATCAACTGCGCCGACTGGTCGTCGACTCGGGAGGTGTAGTCCTTGAAGATGTCGTACCGCTGGGCCCGGGCGGAGTGCTGCAACCGGAACACCGTCTCGGGATCGAACAGGTGCGGCTCGCCCTCGCGACGCCACTGATACTCCCCGCCGATCTCCAATTTGCGGTGAGCCGAGGAAGTCCCCGACTCCGGGTATGCCCGGCGATGTCGACTGGCGACCTCATCGGCCACCACCTCGATACCGATCCCGCCGAGCTTCGAGGTGGTACCGGTGAAGTACCGGTCTATCAGTTCGTGGCCGAGGCCGATCGCCTCGAACACCTGCGCACCGCGGTAACTCGACACGGTCGAGATGCCCATCTTCGACATCACCTTCAGCACACCTTTTCCGAGCGCCTTGACCAGGTTGCGCATCGCTGCCGCTGGGGCGATGTCGGTCAGGTAGCCACTTGCGACCAGATCCTCCACCGACTCCATCGCCAGGTACGGGTTGACCGCGGCCGCGCCGTAGCCGATCAGCAGTGCGACATGGTGCACCTCTCGCACGTCACCGGCCTCAACCAGCAGGCTGACCTGGGTCCGGGTCTTCTGCCGGACCAGGTGATGGTGCACCGCCGAGGTGAGCAACAGCGACGGAATCGGCGCCCACTCAAAGTCGCTGTCCCGGTCGCTGAGCACCACGAACCGAACACCGCCGTCGATCAGCTCATCCAACTCAGCGAGGATCTGCTCGATCCGTTCGGCCAGCCCGGCGCCGCCGGATTCAACTCGGTAGAGCGCTGACACCCTGGCGGCCTGAAAACCGGCCATGTCGCCGTCGTCGTTGATGTGCAGGATCTTGGCCAGTTCGTCATTGTCGATCACCGGGAACGGCAGTACGACCTGCCGGCAGGCGGCGGGGGTGGTCTCCAAGACGTTGCCCTCGGGACCGATGTTGGAGTACAGCGAAGTGACGATCTCCTCGCGAAGTGCATCCAGCGGCGGGTTGGTCACCTGCGCGAACAGTTGGGTGAAGTAGTCGAACAGCAGCCGCGGGCGACCAGAGATGGCCGCGATCGGGGTGTCGGTACCCATCGATCCGATCGGCTCCAGGCCAGTGCTGGCCATCGGCGCCAGCAGGATCCGCAATTCCTCTTCGGTGTAGCCGAACGTCTGCTGCCGACGGAGCACCGAGGAGTGGGTGTGCACGACGTGCTCCCGGTCGGTCAGCTCCTCTAGATGGATCAGCCCTGCGTGCAACCAGTCGCTGTAAGGGTTGGCGGCGGCCAACGAACTCTTGATCTCGTCGTCCTCGATGACCCGACCGGCAGTGGTGTCCACCAGGAACATCCGGCCAGGCTGCAGCCGCCCCTTCCGGATCACGGTTGCGGGGTCGATATCGAGCACGCCGGCCTCGGACCCGAGCACCACCAAGCCATCGCTGGTGACCCAGAACCGACCTGGCCGCAGACCGTTGCGGTCCAATACCGCGCCGATCAGGTCGCCATCGGTGAAGGAGACGTTCGCGGGCCCGTCCCACGCTTCCATCAGGGTGGCGTGGAACTCGTAGAACGCCCGCCGCTCCGGATCCATCTCGGCGTTGTTCTCCCAGGCCTCCGGGATCATCATCAGCACCGCGTGCGGCAGGCTGCGGCCGCCGAGGTGCAGCAACTCCAACACCTCGTCGAACGAGGCCGAGTCGCTGGCCAGCGGGGTGCAGATCGGATGGAGCCGGTCGAGGTCACCGGGGATGAGGTTGCTGGCGAGCATGTCCTCACGGGCCCGCATCCAGTTGCGGTTACCTCGCACGGTGTTGATCTCGCCGTTGTGTGCGATCAGCCGGTACGGGTGGGCCAGCGGCCAACTCGGGAAGGTGTTGGTGGAGAACCGGGAGTGCACCAGCCCAACCTTGGACGCGACCCGCTCGTCTGTGAGATCCGGGAAGAACACGTGCAGTTGGCCGGTGGTGAGCATCCCCTTGTAGACCAGCGTGCGACAGGACAACGACGGGAAATACACATCGCACGAGGCCTCGGCCCGCTTGCGGAGGCAGAAGACCCGCCGCTCGAGTGCCATCTGGTCAACGGACCCGTCCGCGGCCGGGGGCAGTTCCGCATCCGGCGCGGGCGCCAGGAACAGTTGGCGGAAAGTCGGCATGGTGCTGCGCGCTGTGGTTCCGACGATGCTCGAGTCGGTCGGCACTTCGCGCCAACCAAGCACGGCCAGCCCCTCCTCTGCGGCGATCTCCTCGACGGCTGCGACCACCATCGCGGCCTCGTCCGGATCTACTGGCAGGAAACCCATCCCCACCGCGTACGACCCCGCCGCCGGCAGGTCGAAGTCGACCACCCCACGCAGGAAGACGTCCGGCACCCCGATCAGGATGCCGGCGCCATCACCGGAATCCGGCTCCGCGCCGGAGGCACCGCGATGGTCCAGGTTCTCGAGTGCGATCAGCGCCTTCGCGACGATGTCGTGGCTCGGCTCGCCTGTCAGGGTGGCCACGAATGCGACACCACAGGCGTCATGTTCGGCGGCCGGGTCGTACAGACCCTGTGCTTCCGGGAGAGCAGCGAAGGCACCCATGAGTGTTACCCACTTCCGTGACGGTGATTGTTGCGACTCGACCATTGCGGAACTCGAACAGCGGATCCCACGAAGGCGAGCGGAGTTGACTGCTGCAACGGCGCGAACCCGCCAATCGAACGACAGCCGAATCGGCGCCGGTGCGGACCGTGCGCAGGGCGGGACGACATTGGCCCGACCGCGTTGCCGTTCAGACTAACGCACCAACCTCCGCCTTCGGCTCCCTGCCCGGTCGGTACACGGTCGTCTCCCGACCAGGGTGACGACGACCGACGACGACGAAGTAGACCAGCGCCCCGACGCCGATCAGAATGGAAGTGAAGATGTTCACCCGCAGCCCGAAGACGCGAGTGGCCTCATCGATGCGCACCATCTCGATCAGCAGTCGGCCGAGACAGTACAACGCCACATACAGCGCGAACGCTCGACCGTGACCCAGTCGCCAGCGGCGATCGGCCAACACCACCAGGCCGGCGACCAGCAGGCACCACAGCGACTCGTACAGGAAGGTCGGGGCGAAGGTGGAGAATTGCTCGTAGCCGGCGGGCCGGAATGCCGGGTCGATCTGCACCGCCCACGGGACGCTGCTCGGACCGCCGAACAACTCCTGATTGGCCCAGTTGCCCCAGCGACCTATGGCCTGCGCGACCGCCAACGCCGGCGCGACCGCATCGGCGAGCGGAGGAAGCAGCAGCCCATACCGACGGGCTCCGTACCAGGCGCCGAGCATTCCGCCGGCGACCGCGCCCCAGATTCCGAGACCGCCCTGCCAGATCTTCAACGCGGCGACCAACCCGAGACCATCCGGACCGAAGTACGTCGGCCAGTCCGTGAACACGTGATAGAGCCGAGCGCCGACGATACCCGCCGGCACCGCCCAGAGGGCGACGTCGGCAATCGTGCCCTTCGTGCCACCGCGGGCCACCCAGCGCCGGTCGGCGATAACCACCGCGACGATGATCCCCAGGATGATCGCCAGGGCGTAAGCCCGGACCGGGATCGGGCCAAGTTGCCAGACCCCAGTGGACGGACTGGGGATGGCCGCGGGCCAACCGAGGGCAACCGTCACTTGGCGGCGGCCTCGATCTTCTTGACGAAGGCGTCCACCGTGGTCAACTCGGTCCTCGGAATCTCTTGACCGTTCAGGTACATCGCCGGGGTGCTGGTCACACCTCGGGTCTCGGCCTCACCCTGGGAGAGGTTCGCCCAGCCCTGATATGTCTGAGCGTCGACGCAACCCGCGAACTTGTCGTATCCGGCGCCAGTGATCCCGGCCTCTTTGCCGAAGGCCTTCAGTTGGTCGTTGGTGAAGCCGACGCCTTCTTGGGCGGGCTGGTTGGCGAAGACAGTCGAGTGGTACTTGGCGGTCGCGCCGGCATCGACAGCGCAGCCGAACGCGGCGGCGGCGCGGAGTGAGGCATCGTTGTTGAGGTTGTTGTCAAGGAAGGTCATTGGGTGCAGGTTGACCCGAACCTTGCCCTGATTCGCCAACTGGTCGATGGTGGGTCCGAGCACCTTTTCCAGGTTCGCACACGCGGGGCACTGGAAGTCCTCGTAGACGTCGAGCACCGGCTTGGTCGCGGCACCCACGGGCGCGCCGAGCTGCTCCTTGGAAATGCCCACGGGCAACGGTGCGTTGGCGTCGATCGGCTTCTCGTCCTTCTTAGTCGACCAGAGCGCCGCGCCGATGATGCCTCCGACGACGACCAGCACGACCAGCACTAGCACAATTCGCACCGTGCGTTCGCGTCTGCGCTCGCTCGCCTCGGCGGCAGCCCGGGCGGCGGCCGCCTTCTCTCGGGTCGACTGCTTGGATTCGCTCATCTGCTCCGAAGTCTCCTCGCTAGCTGGCGGTGGCGCCCGTCAAGGTGCGTCCGCGGATCACGTGATCCTATGCCAGCGGCCGGGCGGTGCGGGCCGCAGGTGCATTTCGGGTCGGACGTGTTGCGATCAGCGGTGGTTCCGGACGCCGGCCGCCAACTCCCGGGCCAGTCGCCCCACCTGTTCGCGAGCCACGGCCGGGTCCGGCGCCTGCTGCACCGCCCGGATGAAGGCCGAGCCCACGATCACTCCGTCGGCGTAGGCGGCCACCTCCCCCGCCTGTTCGCCGGTGGACACGCCGAGCCCGACGCAGACTGGCAGAGAGGTGAATTCGCGCACCCTCGCAACCAGGTCGGCGGCGTCCACCGAAACCGAGCTGCGTACCCCGGTCACCCCCATCGTGGAGGCGGCGTAGACGAAGCCGGAAGTTACTGAGACCACGGCCCGGATCCGCTCATCCGGCGACGAAGGTGCCACTAGGAACACCCGGTCCAGATCCCGCGCGTCGGTGGCGGCCAGCCAGGCGGCGGACTCTTCCGGGGTCAGGTCGGGGGTGATGGTGCCGACCCCGCCGGCGGCTTGCAATTCGGCCGCGAACCGCTCGACGCCGTACCGTTCGATCGGATTCCAGTAGGACATCACCAGCGCCGGCGCGCCCGCGGCCTTGGTGGCGCGGACAGTCGCCATCACATCGGCGATCCGGGCACCACCGGCGAGAGCCTGTTCCACCGCGGCCTGGATCGCGGGCCCGTCCATCAACGGATCGCTGTAGGGCAACCCGACCTCGACGATGTCGACACCGTTCTCGACCATCGCCCCGATCAGCGCGACGGCCTCCGGCGCGGTCGGGAATCCGGCGGGCAGATAGCCGATCAAGGCCGCCCGACCCTCGGCCCTGGCAGCCGCGAAGATCTCCGCGAGTTCGCTCACCGAAGCTCCTCGGCGGCCGTGTCCGCTTCGGCCAGCCCAAACCAGCGGGCGGCCGTCTCGACGTCCTTATCGCCGCGGCCCGACAGGTTCACCAGGATCAACCCCGACGGGCCGAGTTCGCTGCTCAACTCCAGCGCCCCGGCCAGCGCGTGCGCCGTCTCAATCGCCGGAATGATTCCCTCGGTGCGGCACAGCAACTCAAACGCCGCCATCGCCTGCGCGTCCGATATCGGTTGGTAGTGCGCCCGCCCGGTGTCGCGCAGCCAGGCGTGTTCCGGCCCGACCCCCGGGTAGTCCAATCCGGCGCTGATCGAGTGGGACTCAATGGTCTGTCCCTCGTCGTCCTGTAGCAAATACGACCGGGTACCGTGCAGCACCCCCGGGCTGCCACCAGTGAGGGTGGCCGCATGACGGCCAGTCTCGATCCCGTCGCCGCCCGCCTCGTAGCCGCAGAGTCGTACCTCGGAATCGGACAGGAAGGCGTGAAAGATGCCGATTGCATTGGATCCGCCCCCGACGCAGGCTGCGATGGCATCGGGCAGCCGCCCGGCCTGAGTCCTGATCTGGTCGCGGGCCTCATCGCCGATGATCGATTGGAAGTCCCGCACCATCTCCGGGAAGGGTGCCGGGCCAGCCACGGTGCCCAATAGGTAGTGCGTGTCCGCGACGTTGGTGACCCAGTCGCGCATCGCCTCGTTGATCGCGTCCTTCAGCGTCCGCGATCCGGCGGTGACGGGGATGACCTCCGCGCCCAGCAACTTCATCCGGGCGACGTTCAAGGCTTGCCGGCGGGTGTCCTGCTCGCCCATGTAGACGACGCAGTCCAGCCCCATCAACGCGGCCGCCGTCGCCGTCGCGACGCCGTGTTGGCCGGCCCCGGTCTCCGCGATCACGCGGTGCTTCCCCATCCGCTTCGTCAGCAACGCCTGCCCGAGGACGTTGTTGATCTTGTGGCTGCCCGTGTGGTTGAGGTCTTCCCGCTTCAGGTAGACCTCGGCACCACCGTGGTTGGCGCTGAACCTGCGGGCCAGCGTCAACGGCGTAGGTCGCCCGGTGTAGTCGCGGGCCAGCGCGGCCAACTCCGCGCGGAATTCCGGGTCGGCCTGCGCGTGCCGGTAGGCGTCGTCGAGCTGGTCCAGCGCCGGGATGAGGGCCTCTGGCACAAACCGGCCGCCGTACGGCCCGAAGTGACCGCCGGCGTCAGGCAGGACTGTCATCGCGCCGGTCACACCCGAGGGTGCTTGCAGGCCGGATGACTGCCAGCGGTGACCAGATCGTGCACCGATTGCCGCGGATTGCCGCCGGTCACCAGAGATTCTCCGACCAGTACCGCATCGGCGCCGCTGGCTGCGTAGGCCAGTAGGTCATGTGGCCCCCGGACACCAGACTCGGCCACCGTGATCACGTCGGCCGGAATAGCCGGCGCGACCCGTGCGAAGGTATCCCGGTCGACCTCCAGCGTCTTCAGGTTGCGGGCGTTGACCCCAACCAGTCGAGCACCTGCCAACAGTGCCCGCTCGGTTTCGAGTTCGTCGTGGACCTCAACCAGCGCGGTCAACCCGATCGACTCAGCCCGCTCGATAAGGGACACCAACTGTTCCTGCTCCAGCGCGGCCACGATCAGCAGCGCGAGATCGGCACCGTAGGCCCGAGCCTCCCACAGTTGATAACTGGTGACGATGAAGTCCTTGCGTAGAACCGGTATCGACACGGCCGCCCGGACTGCCGACAGATCCGCCAGGCTGCCTCCGAACCGCCGGCTCTCCGTCAGCACGCTGATCGCCGCGGCCCCACCAGCCTCATACTCCGAGGCCAACCCGGCAGGATCCGCAATTGCTGACAGCGCACCTTTGGACGGGCTGGAGCGCTTCACTTCCGCGATCACCGCGACGCCGTGGCCGGCCAGACTGCCCCGCACGTCCAGCGGCGGCGGCGCCGCGTCTACGCGTTCCTTCAACGCCGCCAGTGGCACCTTGGCCTCGCGAACGGCAAGGTCCTGCTGAACGCCGTCGAGGATGTCATCGAGCACGGTCACAGTCGACAGGCTATCCAGACGCGACGGACGCCTTCGCCGTCAGGGTCGCTCCGACTACGTGGAACTGAAGTAGTCCAGCAGCGGCACGTTGCGCAGCACCGAAAAGGCCACCAGAGCGATGACCAGCAGTTGCATCAATCGCTGCGAGATGACCCGGGAACGCTCAGTCGGGACACGGCGTCGGCCGGTCCAACCGCGATAGAGCCAGCGTCCGAGCAGGTACGCGATCACCGGCAGCATCACGACCAGCAATGCGTTGTGATCGAACGCCCCCGCGATGTCGCCGGTGGCGAGGTCATGGGTGGCTCGCAGCCCACCGCAACCTGGGCAATCAAGACCGGTGACGAACTTGAGCGGACATGGCGGGTAGTGCCCCGGCTGGTTGGGGTCAACCTTGGCAACGTAGAGCGTGCCCAACGCCAGTCCTGCGATGACCGAACTAGGTGCCAACAGCCGACGCCACCGCGGCCGTGGATCCAAGATCCACTCTTCGGTGGTGGTGTGCTCGTGCACGGCGGAAATGGTCAAGATCAGCCTCTCACCCTGTCGATGTAAGTCGATGCCGAGCCGGTCCCGATCATCACCGCGACCGCGACCAAGTAGATCATGAAACCGAGCAAGACCCATAGCTTCGCGCGCCCGGCTGCCCGTCGCGCCCCAGCCTCGTCGCCCAACTCCCACCTGGTCCTGACCTGTGCCGACCAGTACACGGCTACCACCCCAGTGATGGGGAAGCAGCACAACGTGGTGATCACAGCAGGAACCAGCCAGGAGCCCGGCGGCTTGGACGACGTCGGCAGCACAGGGGACGTGGCGGCCGAAGACATGGCCATTATCCTAAGCGGTTGACCCCGGAACCGTCCGGGACTTCCCCGCTATCAGGGGGTCTGGCGCGGGACGGAGTCCGGCACGGGTTCGAGGTATCTGGCCAAGGTGATCGTGAACTTGGCTCCGCCGTCCGCTCCGAGGCCCGCCTGCGCACCGCCGCCCAGCCGTTCCGCCAACCGACCCACCAACGCCAGGCCGACACCCGAACCGACCACCCGCACACCTCGATAGCGGCTATAGAGTTCGGCGGGCTCGAACGCCACTGCCAGATCGTCCTCGGTCAGGCCGGGGCCACCATCGCTGACCTCGATCACGACGGTGCTATCGCTCACCCGACCGATGAGTTCGATACCCCGCCCTGACGGCGTCATCCGCAGGGCGTTGGCCATCAGGTTGTCGATGATCTGTCGGATCCGCACAGCATCGGTGCGGGCCGCCAACGGACCGGTCGGCAACTCGAAACTGAATCGGACCCCCTCGGCTGCGCACAGACCGCTCCACACGGCGGCTGCTTCGGCCAGGATCGTCGCCACATCGACGTCGACGGCATCGATTCGAACCTCCCGGGCCCCCATTCTGGCGAGATCGAGCAAGTCGGAGACCAACCTGTCCAGCCGTTGCGCCTCTCGCACCATTATGGCCGCGGTGGGCCTGACGTCGTCGGGCCCGACCACTCCGTCCGCCAGCGCCTCCGCGTATCCGTGAATGGAGGTCAACGGGGTGCGGAGCTCATGGGACACCGAGAGCAGGAACTCCCGCTGACGAGCCTCGCTGACCCCGAGGGCATCGTTCAGATCATTCAGGGACTCGGCAACCTCGGCCACCTCCTGCGGCCCCTGGGGTGCCAGCACGACGTCACGCTCCCCCTGCGCCATCCGGTTGGCAGCGCCGGCTGCAACCTGCAGCGGCCGCGCCAACCGTCGGGCCAGCACCATCCCTGCCAGCACCGCGAAGGCCACCCCGGACGCCAATGCCAACCCCAGAGTGGTGAGGCTTTGAGTCGTGGCCACCGAGGTGACGTCGTCACTTTCAATCAAGATCAGGATCGAGCCGTCGGACAACGTCCGAGCCTCCAAGAACATCATCCCGGATGGCGTTTGCCGCTCGGCCGACAAGTCACCTCCCGCATTCAATGCGGCCAGATCGGCAGGCCCCATGATGTCGGGCAGCTTGCCACCTGGATACACCCGATCGATCTGCACACCGCCGGCCCGCAGACCGGCCAGCGTGACCTGCCCACGTTGCAGACTGCCGGTTCGTTCGATGGCGCCGGCCACCGTGTCAGCTGCTCGTTCCAGTGAGGAACGGGCCTGTTCCGTCGCCTGAGCCCGGATCTGCGAGATCACCACCAGGCCCACGATCGTCGCCGTCAGCAGGGCCACCAGCGTCGTCACGAGGGAAATTCGACCGGCCAATGAGCCCCGCGTCCGCAGCCGATGCCGCTTCTTGTGGGCCCGGTATCCGACGGCTCGATTCCCCGGTGAATCCGAGGGCATCTAGACCTCGGTGCCTGTGCCTGTTGTGTCTGTGCCTGTTGTGTCCGTGCCTTCGACCTCGGCGGCGCCGTCGGCAGCGGCAGCCGGGACCTCGGCGGCGGGCAGTTCGATTGCGTAGCCGACCCCCCGGACCGTCCTGATCAGGTCGGGCTCGCCGAGCTTTGATCGCAGTTGTGCGATGTGCACGTCGACCGTGCGAGTCGTCACGACGCTGGAGTACCCCCACACCTCACTGAGCAACTGCTCCCGGGTGAATACCCGACCCGGTTTCGACATCAGGTAGGCCAGCAGGTCGAACTCCGTCGCTGTCAGGGCAACCTCGGTGCCCGCCACGGTGCATCGATGCGTCGCGAGGTCGATCGCGACATCACCGACCGCCATCTCCTCAGAGGTCACGACGCCTCTGCTGCGGCGCAGCACCGCCTTCAGCCTGGCCACTACCTCACGCGGACTGAAGGGTTTGGTGATGTAGTCGTCGGCGCCGAGTTCCAGCCCCAGCACTTTGTCGATCTCGTCGTCTCGGGCAGTGCAGAACAACACCGGCGTCCAATCGTCGTCGGCGCGAAGTCGCCGACAGACCTCGGTTCCGGCGAGCGTGGGCAGACCTACGTCCAAGATGATCGCCACGGGTCGGTGGGCTCGAACAGCGGCAAGCGCCTCCGGGCCGTCGGCTGCGATGTGGACGCCGAAGCCTTCCCGGGTCAGGTACATCTTGAGCAGGTCGGCGATGCTCCGCTCGTCCTCAACGACCAGCACCAAGCCGTGGCCCGGCACGTTGCTAGGCCTTCTCTGCGGGCTGCCTGTCGTCGCTCCCGGAGTCGCCCCCCGCAGTCGACGATTTCGCGTCAGGATCCTGATGAGTCGCCCCAAGTCCCATCATCGACATCACTTTGCCGACGACCACGCCCACCACGATCAGGACTACGGCGACGCCGACCAACCAAGGCTGGGCGATCACGACCGCCACGCAACCGAGGATGAACGCGACCATGATGATGATGACTGCCGTCCAAGCGGCTGGCGTCTGGCCGTGGTTGTCGTGTTGCTCGCTGGACATCTCTTCTCCTGGCTGTGTGGTGGCTGAAGTGGTTGCTGGTGCGTCACTGGCGGCGGAGGCTGACTGGCCCGATTGTGCGGTTCCGCGGTCATTGTGTCAGGTCGGAGTCGATTGTGGGGTCCACCCCACGATCCAATGCATCCCACGCCTGCGCCGGCGTGCGGGAACTATTCGGCGGCTGTGCCTTCCCGGCCTCCCGCTCGTACCGGGATCCCATCGCGGGCCACGTGCGCCCGCGCCAGGCTGTCACGGCTCCTGCGGCGACCGCGAGCAGTCCACCTGCCGCTGTTGCAAGCCACCACCAGGTCGTTATGACTGCAACTGGTTCGACGCCAAGTTCGACTGCACCCGCCGCTTTCGCCTGGGAGGTGGCAGTCCACCCGAACCGACTCGCCGTACCGATTGCGACGAGACCGGCGATCACCACCAGCAGCGCGCAGCTGACCCTACCGATTGAGCGGGTCGCGGCGACACCGGCCACACCGGCGAGGATCAGGACACCTGCGCCTGCCACCACCGGAAGGAGGCTGCGACCCGTCAGCGTCGCCACCACGAGCGGCTCGCCAGACCCTCCTGCCTGCACGGTGGCCCAGACCCGACCAATGGACACCAGCACGATGGCACCCGCCAGGCCCGTTCCGACCAGCGCCCAGCCGTATTGCCGGGCCGGTGTCACCGGAGCGGCCGCATCGTGTTCGCGACCGCGATGGCCCGCAGCACGGCCAGCGCCTTGTGGCAGCACTCCTCGTGTTCGGTCAGCGGATCGGAGTCGGCGACGATGCCCGCACCGGCCTGCACATGCGCCAGTCCGTCTCGCAGGACGGCGGTCCTGATGGCAATCGCGGTGTCCATATCCCCGGCGAAGTCCAGGTACCCGACGATGCCGGCGTACAGACCGCGGCGAACGGGCTCGAGCGCGTCGATGATCTCCATGGCTCTGGGTTTGGGGGCACCGGAGAGAGTCCCGGCTGGGAAGGTGGCCGCCAGCAGGTCGGTCGCGCTGCGGCCGGGCGCCAACCGACCCACCACCGTCGAGACGATGTGCATGACATGCGAGAACCGCTCCACGGTCATGAAGTCGATCACCTCGACGCTGCCCGGGTCACATACCCGGCCGAGGTCATTCCTGCCGAGATCGACCAGCATCAAATGCTCGGCACGTTCCTTTGCATCGGCAAGCAACTCCTCTGCCAACGCAGCATCCCGCTCGGGGGTAATGCCGCGCGGACGGGTGCCCGCGATCGGGTGCAGCATCGCTTCGCCGTCGGTCAGCCTGACGAGCGCCTCCGGACTGGACCCGACGACGCTGAAAGCCACCACCTCGCCCAGTGCATCCCCGGCGTCTCTCGGATCGCCGGCGGGTTCACTCGATTCGCCTGCCGGATCGGGGAACTGCAGCAGGTACATATAGGGACTTGGGTTGGTCGCCCGCAGCACGCGATAGACATCGAGCGGGTCGGCTTGGGTAGGGGACGAGAACCGCTGCGAGACAACGATCTGGAATGCGTCGCCGGCCCTGATGTGTTCCTTGGCGACCTCGACATCGGCCTGGTAGTCCGCAGCCGATGTTCGGCTGGCGAAGTCCGCCGGAGCATCCTGGTCACAGGCCACCACCATGGGTTCTCGCGGGGCCGTGATCTCCGCGACCATTCGGTCCAATCGTGCCAGCCCGTCACGGTAGGCACGATCCACTCCCGATGGTTGGTCGTCGTAGTTGATCGCGTTTGCTATCAGAGTGACCGTGCCCTGGTGGTGGTCGAGCACAGCCAGGTCACTTGCCAGGAACATTGCCAGTTCCGGCAGGTCGAGTTCGTCCGGATTCTCGTCCGGGACTCGCTCCCACCGGCGCACCGCGTCGTACCCGACCATCCCCACGAGCCCTCCGGTCAACGGAGGCAAACCGGGCAGCCGTGGGGTATGGAGAACCGCCAATGCCTGCGCGAGCATCTTCGTCGGATCGCCGGTGTCGGAAAGGCCCACTGGTGCCTGTCCCAACCAGCGGCCTTCGCCTGCGCTGGTCGTCAGCATGGCGGCACTGCGCACGCCCACGAACGAGTACCTCGTCCACACACCGCCTTGTTCCGCCGACTCGAGCAGGAAGGTGCCGGGTCGACCACCGGCCAGCGCCTGATACAGGCCGATCGGGGTCAGGTCATCACACATCATGCGGCGACAGATAGGGATCACCCGACGCTCCCGGGCCAGTTGCGCGAACTCCGCCGGCGTCGGCGCCACCGTCGCGTCCGTCCCCAGTTGGGCATAGCACTGCTCAGGGTCGCCTAACGTTGAGTGGCCAGGCCGCTCGTGGCCTGCCGGCGGTTGCTGGCTCGCCGGTTTCTGGCCTGCTGGGCCGGAGCCACCCAGTTCGTCATCCGCCATCGACGGCCACCTCCTTCGTGAAACATGTCGGTGTCCCGGTGTGGCAGGCAGGACCGACCTGATCCACCTCCAACAACAACGCATCGCCATCGCAATCCACTCGCACAGAACGTACCTGCTGCCGATGCCCGGAAGTTTCGCCCTTCACCCAGTATTCGCCGCGCGAACGGGACCAGTAGGTGGCCTCACCGGTGGCCAGGGTTCGGCGCAAAGCTTCGGCATCCATCCAGGCCAGCATCAGCACCTCTTTTGAGTCCCACTGCTGGGCAATGGCGGCCACCAAACCGTCGGCGTTGGGTCGCCACGGCTGAATAGGCGCCGGTTGGCCGAGCTGCGGCCGACTCGGCCCGGGCTGGGTCGGCTCGGACTGGGTCGGCTCGGACTGGGTCGGCTCGGACTGGGTCGGCTCGGGCTGGGTCGGCTCGGGGACTGGGTATTGCGGTCGGACTGACGGGGACTCCTCGGGGGCAACCACCCGACCATCCTGCCATTGCCGCCCCCTACGCTGGGAGGCGTGACCTCAGACAGCTTGGCCAGCAGCGAACGGTCCGAACTATGCGACCTGCTACTGGACTTAGGTCCGGACGCCTCAACTCTCTGCGAAGGCTGGGACACTCGGGATCTGACCGCGCACCTTGTCGTCCGCGAGTCGCGCCCCGACGCATCGATCGGCATCGTCGTGAAACCACTGGCCGGCTGGACCGAGAAGGTCCAAGCAACGGCGGCCCGCAAACCATTCACTGAACTCGTCAGCAAAGTGCGCTCGGGACCACCGCGGCTTTCCGTGTTCTCCCTGCCCGGCGCTGATGCAGCCGCCAACACGCTCGAGTACTTCGTGCACCACGAGGACGTGCGCCGGGCGCAACCGGGTTGGTCTCCCAGGGACCTGCCAAGCGAATCTCGATCGATCCTGTGGAAGCGGCTGCGGGCGTCGTCAAAGATGCTCTTCCGGAACGCCACGATGGACGTGGTGCTGGATCCCACCGATGTCGACGACGCTGGGCCAATCCCGGATCACCCAGGCGCCGTCGTGCTGAGAGGGCCGGTGGCTGAATTGGCGATGCACGCTCACGGCCGGTCGGAGGTCGTCGACCTGGAGTTCCTGGGCGACCAATCCGTGGTCGATCTCTACCTGTCGTCGGTCCGCGGGGTCTAGCGGTCCTCCGTCGTCCACCTTCTGCCGGCTCCGCGTCGAACGGGGAGTTGGAGAACCCTGCCCGGAGCCCCGATGACGCGATCGCGGCGTGCTTGGCTCAGCGCGTCCTCGAGAGTGGCAAGCTGAATGTGGCGTCCCGAGTACTGCTCATCCTAGCCGTCGCTACTGTCTCTATAACGCGCACCGTTATTAACGGTATACGTTATGCTGGCGTTCGTGATCAAGTCGTTTGCAGACCGGGATACTCAGCGAGTGTGGGACCGCGTCTACGTCACCGGTTGGTCACGCCCGTTACAAGTCCAAGCCCGTCTTCGAATGGTGATGATCGACTCTGCCGCGCGTCTCACAGACCTACGGCAACCACCTGGCAACCGGTTGGAGGCTTTGCGTGGCAACCGCGCCGGACAGCACTCGATCAGGATCAACTCCCAGTGGCGAATCTGCTTCACCTGGAGCGACGGCGCAGAAGGCGTCGAGATTGTCGACTACCACTAAGAAGGAAAGTGATTGAAATGCCACCGTCCACACGCATTGCCCCTACCCATCCGGGCGAAGTGCTCTCGTTGTTTCTCACCGACTATGGCTTGACCCAAAACGGGCTCGCGACCGCCATCGGAGTCTCGCCAAGGCGAATTAACGAGATCGTTCACGGCAAGCGCGGGATATCCGCTGATACGGCTTTGCGACTGTCCCGCTTCTTCGGGAACACGCCGCAGTTTTGGCAGAACCTGCAGGCCCGTTATGAGTTGGAATCCGAGTCTGACCGGCTTGGAGAGCAACTGGCCCGCATAGTCCCGATCGAAGCCGCGAGCTAGTCCGAGTCGGCTGGCTGGTCGATTCGGTGCCGAATCTGGACGCTTGTCGTGAGGGTGTGGACGGTGGCGTGGCGGGGTTGATGTTCGAGCTGGCGTCGCAGTCGAAGTCGGCCGCTGCGGGTGCTCAGCATTGACGAGACCTGCCGTGCCAGGTGTTACTGGCGTCGGTATCGAACCGTGCTCGGCCCGCCGGGCAGCTATCCGCGAGGCCCTTTCAGACCAGGCATTCGAGCACATCTGGAACGGACTGATGGAAGTCGATCCATCTCACGAGGTGCTCACCATGTGGATCGCTCAGAATGGACTACGGACCCGATTCGCGACCGGCCGCAATGGTGGGCAGCGCCACGACGTCGCCCGCCGACGCTGATATCGCAGAACTCCGGCGCCAGGTCGGGACCATTGAGCCGTGGTGCTGAGGAATCCCAGGATCTCTGCCCGTCACGGGATCTGGATCCACTCCCCTAGTCTCGTAGCACCTGGTTAAGCGTCCAGGGGCGGGTCGGGTGTGTCGCGGTAGGTGAGGCCGCTGGGCATCGTCCAGGTCCAGCCCGGCCCGGCAATCGTGGCCTCGCTTTTTGGTCCGTTCGGGTCGGGTTGGAGCCCGAATTTGTGGTGCGTCTTCTCCCCATGATGGCGTCTGCATTATGTCGACCACCGGATTATGCCGACTTTGGTTGATGGGGTGGGTGTT
>CAZJNU010000061.1:1295-16382 GCA_964547485.1 uncultured Actinomycetes bacterium | reverse complement strand
GTCCGTTGCGGGGTGGCGGGTAATGCGTCGGTGCCGGTGGATGTGCTGCGCCAACTCGCGACGGACCCCGACGAGGATGTCCGCAACGGGGTGGCGGGTAATGCGTCGGTGCCGGTGGATGTGCTGCGCCAACTCGCTACCGACCCCGACGAGGATGTCCGCAACGGGGTGGCGGGCAATGCGTCGGTGCCGGTGGATGTGCTCGGTCAACTCGCCACCGACCCCGACAAGTCTGTCCGCGCACGTGTGGCAGGGAACCCGTCGACACCTGCTGACATCCTGAGCCAACTCGCCGCCGGAAAGCACCTGCGCCGGAACGTCGCCAAGAACCCGTCGACACGCGTCGACCTGCTTCGCCAACTTGCCACCCAAGGCATCGGCATTCGCATGAGCGTGGCAGAGAACCCGTCGACACCTGCCGACATCCTGAGCCAACTCGCCACCGACCCCGAGATGGTTGTTCGTCGTGGGGTGGCGGTTAATGCATCGGTGCCGGTGGATGTGCTGCGCCAACTGGCCACGGACCCCGTCAGCGATGTCCGTGAGACGGTGGCGGGCAATGCGTCGGTGCCGGTAGATGTGCTGCTTCACCTGGCCACCGACCTCGACGAAGGTACCCTGCGTGCGGGTGTATTCGAAGTCTTCAGCCGCCCGGACGCGAACGGCTCTGAACTTCTTCAGATCGCGGCGGAATTCGGCGAGGATTTGACAAAGAACAGGGAGAGGGCAGCGCGTGAGATTATCTCCGAATACAACAAACGCCGTGAGGGTCCCTACGACGACGGTCGAACTTATACGTTCCACGATGTGGCGTTTCTCCGACGAGTGAGCGCCATTGACGATGTCGTCACCCTTCAGGTTCTCGCGCGAGAAGGCCCTGAGGTTCTGCGCCTGGCAGTCGCCCGCAATCCCAACACCCCCGCGTACGTTGTGATGACATTGTCTCGCGACGTCGCGGCGAATTTGATCTTCAGGTTCAACGAGGGCGTTGAAGGTCGCGATGAGGTATTGGCGATGATCGGCGGAACGGACTTTGCCGACGGCGCTGTGCTCCAGGTTCTCGCACAGGAAGGCCCCGAGGGTCTGCGCCGGGCAATTGCCCGCAATCCCGACACACCTGAGGACGTTGTGATGACATTGTCTCGCGACGTCGCGGCGAACCTGATCTCCAGGTTCGACGAAGGCTATGAGGGTCGCGATGAGGTGTTGGCGATAATCCGCCGCATGGACTCTGCTCAGGCTGGCGTGCTGCAGAGTCTCGCGCACGATGGCTCCGCGGGGCTGCGTCGGGCAGTTGCCCGCAATCCGAGCACCCCTGTGGATGTGTTGACAACACTGACCGAAGACGCTGAGTCCACCGTGCGCTTCTTCGCGCTGCAAACCCTCCGACGCGGAGGGTAGCGGAATGGCAAGATGCGCCACTGGATTGACAGCTGGCGGATTGGGGCGGAAGGGGAACGACTCACCGCCGAGCAGTTGCATAACCTCGGGCAGCACTGGCGCAGCCCACGAACTCACCGGAGGGGCTCGTCGCGGTCGACACATCGGTGGTCAACCGCTGCCCACAGTCCGTGCAGAAGGCCTAGTCGGTCTCTGCTTGAGTGCCGCAACTGCTGCATTGATTCGCTGACATCGGCGTTGCCACCCCCTCGCCCTCCAGGTGCCCGGCAGTCGCCGTCGCGGTGCAGGATGCCTCATCTCCCACTGTGCCACTGCAGGCAGTCGAAGTCCTGGTCTCTGCTGCACCCGGGACGCGATGTGCATGCTGGGCGCATGGGCGCTCGATACTGCCCCGCATGTGGGTGCGCCGCGGAAACAGAGACCTACTGCACCCAGTGCGGTGCTGGCCTACTTGCGACGGAGCCCCACGATGCCGCGGCGACGCCCACCGTCGTCGCCAGGGAAGACCCGCGAACCAAGCCGAGTCTGCGCCGCCCGTGGATCGTGGCGATCGGGATCCTGGCCGTACTTCTCGCCGGTGGGGCTGGCTACGCTTTCATGGCGAGCACCTTAACTTCCGCGTCAACACCTGATGTCCCCGAGACTCCCGCGGCCTCGACAAGGCCAAGCGCGGTGGCAACCACGCCGGCAAGTCCTGTCAAGAGCGCAATAGCCGCACCGGTAACGAGTGCCGGGCGGTACCTCAGTGACGCCGACATGGCCGACCTTGTGCCGGCGTGTGGACAAGGCTCGCGGCCGACCGCGATCCGTGACACCGCATTCGTACTGACCCTGGCCAGCACGGGTGCACGCCTCACCGAGATCGCCGTCGCAGAACTGCCCAACCTGCACCGCGGGCAGTCGCGGTTGTGGCTGGCGACAAAGAAAGGAGGACCCCCCGTGCGACGCCTGGATCCATCCCACCGCGCAACTCGCCCTCGACGCCTGGCTCGATGTGCGCGGGCCAGCCCGGGTGGCCCTGTTCGTGCCGCTGTCACGCACACCGGTCGACCCTGACAAGCCGGTCGCTGAGTGCCCACCAGATCTGGCGGGTCCTCACCATCCGTGCGCAGGCTGCGGAGTTGGGAACAGTGGCGGCGCCTCCGGGGCGGGCGCGCGACGTCTGTCATGACCGTTGGGGCGACAGGCCTGCTGACCAGTCCGAGCTGGAAGCCAACGGTCGCGGCCTGAGGTTCCGCGCACAGGATCCGCAAACCGTCGGACGTGAGGGATAGCCTTCAAGTGTTCGATGGAGGGGAGGCGCGGTGGTGATCTCAGGGGGGCATCCGAAGCACGTTGAAGGACCCTGGCCGGGCGGGCTCCTCTGCGGCGAGAGCGATGCTCGAGAATGCTGTTTGACCCGAGGTTCGGCCGTGCACATCCTGCTCGCCAGGGCCTGCGAGAGCATGCTCGTTGTTCGCGGTTTGTACTGGGAGCTTCCTGAGATCACGGTCCCGGACGCTAGCCCGACGGGGTACTGGGTTCTCCAGCCTAAGGCCACGCAAACAAAGAAGCCGCTGAGGGCCGCCCCTGCAGCGCCGAGACGCACCTCGGTTCATAGGGCCCCTCTCGCCCCCGACACAAGCTCTAGGGCCGCCTTGGACTGGGAGGAGTTCGCCTCCCACAGATCACATGTGGGGCGGGTTCTCGGGCCCGGCGTAGATGTGGATCTTGACAGGGTTCTACTCCGCGGCCCAACCCTCTACTGGGGCGAGCCGGACCATTTCGACGGTAGCAACGCGGCGCGATTCGGGCAGGGAACCGTCTTGCACACGGGCCAACTCAACGATGAGGACATCCACAGTGCCCAAGCACTGGTGCTGCCGCACCATCGGGGTCGCATTCGACGGGTCGCCGAAACCATCTTTGCAGCTCATGATGACCGTCCAGCCCCGGTCGTTGTCATTCTGCACTTCATTACAAGAGGGTCTCTGCGGGGGTTCTTTAGGAACCGCCCAGCCGTGGGCTGCCCGGTTCACAGTGGGCCTCGTTGGTACGTGGGACCCATGATCACGGCCGACTCGATGGCGGACACCAGCACTGTCGACTGGGACGGCGATGATGATGAGGAGGACGCCTGATGACACGCGAGCCGGGACGGCGGACTGTTATGGGCCTCCAAGTCGCCCCCTATGAAGACCCCATGCAGGAGTGCCTCGCGGCCATCACGACGTGGATTTCACCCATCGAGTGGTCTGAGGTGTACGACTTAATGGTGGCCTCGGCCCGGCGTCGCATGTTCGGGTTGTCAATCAACTGCGGCGAGATCTCAATAGCCTGCCGTCCAGTTGTCGATGCGCTAGCGGTATCGGGTGCAGAGAAGGCAGTTCGCGAGTTTGATTCTTCTCTCGGTCGGCTTGGAGACCTCGGCTGTGACCCATGGGATCACCCACTGTTGGACGAGGCCCATGCTCACGAGCCGCGCGCGCTACTCGTGCCGGACGACTTAGCGGAGGAGTTCCTCGCCACCGTCGCTCCGATCATGCGCGGGCCTCACGATGAGTTCGTCGCCGCTTCGGAGTATCGGGATCTACTCGATTTGCCTGGGAGGTGCCATGCACCCGTCGAGAAGTGGGCGCAGGCAAACAATGAGCCAGACAACCTGCCTCCGGTGACCCTGCTGGCATGGCCGAACGTCTACTACCGCATGACCTGGTTCGAGCAGCATGCCTGGCTGTGGTTCGCACCGGTTGCCCAGGTAAGGGTCCCCACGGAACTACCGAGGGTCTTGGCGCCCGTCCTCTGGCGGCACTCAACTCGCGAACCCTCGCCTTGGGCGCGCTCGATGAACAGCAAAGTGCGAAGTCAGGCCGCCACAGTCACTCGCGCCCCTGCATCCTCGGCGAACATGCCGGAGCCTTCGGATGCCTGGGCCTGGCGATCCACCGCCCACGGGCACAGTGTTGACTCAGCAGATGCACTTGTCTACCTCCCGAAGGGTGGTCGACGGCGCATCCATTCGCGTGCGCTCTATCTTTGGGATGACGACTCGAAGCGTCTGATTCCAGCGGCGCGTCTGGGTGTCGGGACGGTAATTGATGAGCCTGTCGACCTCGTGCACTTCGACAGGAACCATCCACTTGACGTGGCCAAGTCACTGGCAGAAACGGTCAATCCCGCGGCCTCGAGCGTAGCCACGTACCGCGAGGCCGCCGGTCGAGCGGCAGATGATGCCTCGTCCAAAACGTCGCGTCGAGTCCTTCTGGACATCGCAAACGGGCGACGCACCCGCCTGCGGAATCTCACTGCGCAGAAGGCCCTGTACAACGACCTCGCGCGCCAGGGGGCCTTTGTGCGAAGTTTCCCCTCGTTTCGTCGATGGCAGATGATCCTGCGCCGGTGGCACGGCTCTCAAAGTCAAGCCGGGAGGGACGGGGTACGCCAGACTGCGGGCGCGATCGCGGAGCTGGGGCTTGATAGCCCCGCATTGCTTGAGCTGGTAGGGGTACTGCATGCCAGATCCGTGGAAATCGTCGCCCCGAGCGGACAGCACACCCAAGAGAATGGGGGAACTCATGGCTGACGAACATGCCGAGCTGGGCGCCGTATCCAATCACGACGGCACACACCGCATCCGACGAGTCTTCGAACTACTCGTGAAGCAGATCACCCACGGTCTAGACACGAACGAACTTCGTCAGTTGGTCGAAGGCCCATTCTCGGTACCAGCGGTCAGAGTGGAAGTCGCCGCCTGCGCGCAGAACGATGCAGCTCGCGTCGACTTAGGCGAGCAGTGGGCAAGCCAAGTCCGAAACTCGAGACACGACGTCAGCGGCGGGGGCGGCCATTCGTTAGCCGCGCATGGTGAGCCAACAGAGTCCGCCAAAGTCGAGGTACCCAGACTGCCGGGGGACGATCATGCCGCCGGCATCATCATTGACCAGCATCATCAACTGGTTACGGTGGCCACGCGCATCGCGAGGCTCCCAGCGGCCGGCAGAATGATTGCCCCGCAGCACGCGGGTGCCACCGACGGTGTCGACGACGAAGAGGACCCAGGCGCGCCGGACTTGGAGGACGATGCGGCGGACGGCACCCCCGAGATAGCGGTCGATACGGATGGAGAGGGTGACGAGGGTGCGGACACTGGTGCAGCGACTGGCGAAGCCGGGCGTGTATGGGGCGCCAGCTTCGCGCTGACTGGTCCCGCAGATCTGCGAATCGCGATCGCCGGGAACAGCCCATGTCCAGTCAGCTTGATTGGTGTTGGACACAGCACCACCGCGCGGGGTTTCCGGTTTCGTCGACGCCGAGGGGAAGGCGTTATTGCGGTCGCGCACGGTGAGGGGAGGTCGGTCGTCCAACTGCACCTAGCCGACGCAAGTGCTGGGGAACAGGAGGCCCACCAACTGGAAGCGGAGCTACACTGGCGCGCCCGTCCGATGACTGATGGTTCCTTGCTGGTTCACGTTGGAGCCATGATTTCGCGGCCCTGCTCTCTGCCCGATCATTGGCCTGACCTGTATGCCGCCGACGTCAGCATCCGCCCCGAGGGAGCGTTCTTCCTTCCGCTGCCCAGCCGCAGCTCCAAGCCCATGCACCTCCATGTACCGCGGATGGCTGCAGGCCACGGTTGCGCCGTGACCTGGCACATGACGGAGGGCTCCCCTTCCGCCGAGGAGTTGCGGCTCACGGGATGGCCAACGTGGGAGGAACCTCGCACCAAACACCGAGCCGGTATTCAGTCTCTGCCAAGCCTCGCGGATCTTCAATCGCTTGTCAGCGACTATCGCCTCCACATCCAGGCAAGCCAATGGGATTCGCTGCCACCGGACCTTGCGCAGACCAACCGAACAGCGTGCGAGGAGGTATTGACTTCGGCCGAAGACGCCATCGACTGGCTCCGACAGAATCCAGCGATCATGGAGATCCTCCGGGACGCTTGCCTAGTGGTCATGGGCCGTCCGCATCTCCAAGGGGAGTCATGGTCGGTGCGGACAGACGGAGGGCGAACGTGGCGGCCCTTCCAATTGCTCTTCTTCCTCACAGCAGCCCGCTCGGCAGTTTCGCGGGCAGATCCCGCACGAAATCGGGTGGACGTCATCGCGTTCCCCACCGGCGGTGGCAAGACCGAGGCCTACCTACTTCTGTCCGCTTTCGTGATCCTCTACCTACGCCGGTTCGGCGACCAGGGTGCGCGGGATAAGCCCCCGACTAGGGTCCTCATGCGCTACCCACTTCGGCTTCTGGCTGCTCAACAACTGCAGCGCGCGGCCGCGATGACAGGGAAGCTGTCGATTCTTGTGGGCCAACGGAAACGTTCCGATCCGTCGGGGGAAGGCCCGTACGGCAGCAAACCGTGCTATTCGGCGCTGTGGGCCGGAACAAGTTTGTCTCCGAACACCCAGAGCGCGGCCGGTCGCCTCATCAAACAGGCAGAGAATCAACAAGGCGGGGCGCGATTGCCCCTACAAACATGCCCGCTGTGCGGATCCGTTGTCGAGGCCGCGACATCGAAAAGCGGCTTCGTCCTTATGTGCACCGGCAAAGATCGCCACGGCAACTCCGTGGACTGTTACTGGTCCACGCGATCGCGCATCGGCGTTAGGTGGGTCGACGACGAGGTCTACGGACGGTCGTCGGAGTTCCTGGTAGCCACCCTGGACAAACTGGCCATCGCGCCTTGGCGCGCAAGGGAGGTCGCAGGACTACTCACTCAGAAGGTCCAGTTGGTGATTCAGGATGAATTGCACATGCTCGATGATGAGTTGGGATCGTTGGAAGGCGCCTTCCAACCGTACCTGGCAGACCTCGTCGGGTCGGTCAAGATCGTCGCCGCCTCCGCCACGACAGCCAACACCACCCAGCAGGTTGCGCTGCTGTATAACCGCGACCGGTTGGCTCTGGTGCCCCCTCCCGAAATTCGGGATCAGGAGTGGTTCGTGGCGCGGCCCGATCCAGCTCAAGTGCGTACCAAGGTCACCGGCATTCTGCCCGCGTTAGCGTTCGCCGAGGCGCGTCTACAGGTTCTCACCGCCCAGGCCGCCGCAGCGAATCTGCTTCAACGACTGATTAGCGATGCACAGACGCCGCCTTGTGCCGGAACCGAGCAGCACGTCTTGACGCATGCTCTTCAGCAGGCTGACTCACTGTGGACGAACCTCGTCTACTTCGGATCACGGCCAATGTTGCGTGACACGTCACTGCAACTGCATCGCGATGTTACCCAGCACATCAATCAGGTGCGCTACACGTTCAACTACCCAGGCTCAGGGCTGGCACATATCTGGAGACCTGAACACACGTTGGAGGCATCGTCAGAGTCGCCCAGTGGCGTTGCGGACATCATCGACCGTCTAGAGCAACCGCTGGAGATGGCGACAGGGGATATCCCCTCGGCGGCCAGGGTGTGCCTGGCAACGTCAATGATTCAGGTGGGGGTCGACGTCGATCGCCTGGGCCTCATGACTTTCATGGGCCACCCGATGGAGACCAACTCCTACATCCAGGCCGGAGGCCGGATAGGCAGACAGCCGGACCGGCCTGGCCTCACGTACGTCCTCTATCGCGACTTCAACGTCAGGGACCGCTCCATCTACGAGGACTTCACGGCCTATCACCAGCGGCGGAATTCCTATGTAGAACCTGCCCTGTTGGCCCCCTTCGCGCCTGGAGCGCTTCGCAGGTTAGTCCCCAGCCTGACCGTGCTGCGATACCTGAAGTCTGGGCGTACCCGCACAGACGTGCCCCCCGACTTGGGCATCCTCGAAGCCGATATGGCGGAAGTCTGCGCAGATATCCGGGCTCGCGCGCCTCGGGACGTCGACGTCACATGGCTGGATGACTTCGCCGTTGATTTGATGGCGGCCGCATTCGCCTACGCGAGTCAGTCCGCCGGCCAATCCCCCCGACTCGTCAACACTGGGGACCTCACTCCCGGAAAGACGCCCACGGCACTGCTCGCGCCGCTTGAGAGCAGCTACCACGCCGACCAGCTTCTCCACTGGTACGCGCCCACGTCCCTGCGGACCGTGTCGGGTGAAGTCTTCGCCGCCATCACCCGCATCGGTATGGCGTCCCCGTCTTCAGCATGCGCGAGCGACGCCGCAGTGTCGAGCACTGCATTGACTCCCTCGTTCCGATCCGATGACGACGACGAGGAGGCCTAACGTGGGGAAGTCCTTGGTTTTTGTCCGAGACGTCCGCCGCTACACCAAGCTGCAGTCGCTCTATCTGGCCGGACCTGGCTCAGTGCGTTCCGTGGGGATCAACCAGGTCTTTGGAATGGCCGAGCCCGCCCCCTGCCTATGTAGTTCAGTCGTAAACGACGAACGATGGCATCGGCTCCCCAATGACAGGTTGGCGCGAAGGCTGGGCGTCCGCGACCTGGTAGAGCCGACCCCCGTCGACTGGCCGGACGACCTCCGATCAATGCCAGCAGATGCGCTGCAGGCCGTTCGCAGATTCCCACTCACCGAGTACTGCCTTGGCTGTGGCCTGCTCTACAACTGGGACGAGGTCCTCAACTCCAAGAACGGGCTGCGCTACTCCGCCGGAGGGAAGTGCCCCCACAAGGCGTCCGGCGGGCATCCGACGCGAGGGACAACTCAGCAGGTGGAGTGGCTGTGGGCCTGCGAGCGGGGCCACCTGGAATCCGTGCGTCCACGGTGCCAGGAGTGCACCGGACGACTCCGGCGCCGACGTAAGGGCAGCCATTTCGGCTTCGAACTTGAGTGCACGCAGTGCGGTCGCATGGTCGATCTCAGTCGGGACACGACCAGGCCTTGCAGCGGGCTGATGCCCAACGCCGTCACGCCCGGCGAACAGACGGTGGCCTGTCAGGAGGATATGCATCTCCACAGGGCCGCTGACCCGGCCCTGTGGCGCCCGCGCATGCTGACCGTGCTGCACCTCCCCCGGCACATCAGGCTCACGGAAGGACAGTACGACGTGGTGTCGGCGAGCGTGACAGCGCCGGCGTACCGGCGCAAGTCAACCCCACATGAGCGCATCGAGTACGTGCGAGATCGATTGACGGATGCGGGGATGGACGTTGACCTCGACGAAACAACCCTCGAACAAGTCGATGCGACAGTCGCGGGCACGTCCGCCGGTGCTGTCGGTGGAGGCTCAGATGAGGAGTTTCTGGCGCTTGGGGAGGAACTCCGCCGCGAAGAAATGGACCAACTCGACGACCTCCGCCGTCAGGCCGCCAGCCTGCCGCTCTTCGAAGGCGGACGAGCACGTGATCTGGGTCAGGGCCCGTTCTCGGCGGTGTCGGGCATCACCCGACTCCGGGTGACAACAGTGCTCGACGCTGCCTTCCGTTTGTCTGGCCAACCCGGGCGTGCACTTCTGTGGGGGCACCAACCGGACAGTGCCGTGCTACGCCAGCCGAGCCACGGCTCGCTCCCAGCCTTTCAGAGCTTCGGGGAAGGGCTGCTGCTCTGGCTGAGGGAGCCGCAGGGAAGCGCCGGTGTCAATCCGGCGACCGAAGCACATACCTTGGCCCACGTGGTGATCCGTGCCCTGGCGGTCCACGCGGGGGTGAGTCAACCGTCCCTCCGAGAACGTGTCTACCTGGATCCGGTACCCGCGATCCTGGTCTACCAGGCGAGCGGTGACCAGGTGGGAACCCTTGGTGGTCTAGCCACGCTCGCGGATCGTCATGGATGGCTAGAGGTCATGCTCAACGACGCGGTCGCCGCGCAGCAATGGTGCTCACTTGACCCCATTTGCAGGGAGGACCGCGGGGCAGCATGCCACCAGTGCCTGTACCTCCCTGAAACCTCCTGTGAGGGGGCGCTGGGCACCGGTCGGCTCAATGAAGGACTCTCAAGGGACGCCATTGCGCGGTGGTGCATGTGAGTCGATCTCAGCTCAGGCGCCGGGTCACTGGGTCTCATCGACGTGCAATTGAAGGTGGGGCCCGTGCCTTGCGTTGGGTGCCTGCTGGGGGAGCAGTCGGGGCTGAGGGAAGGGGTGCGAATGACTCAGACTGAACGCTTTGAGTTGGTCACTGGTCGCTGGTACGGCTGGCAAATGCTGCCGGGCTACACCGCCGTTCCCTACTTCTCGCCCATTCGGGTCGAGAGGGTTCAACCCTGCAAGACGGGAGGCGGCATTCTCACGCTCGAGTTCTGGAATCTTGGTTATGCCTCGGGCGTCCAGGACTTCAAGAAGGACTTGCGTGTGCGGTCCAGACAGCGGACTTTCATCTTTGCCGAGCTCGTCGAGGACCCGGGGAGTCCTGAGGTCCGCGGCGCAGTGATCACTGTCTTGACGCCCGCGTGGGTGCGCACCTTTTGCTGGCCCGGCGCGCTTGAGGACTTACCCGCGGACGCACGCCGCCAACTGAGGGATGTCTAGTGACCTATCATTAGTCGGCGCTGCCCCCGACCGCAATAGGTGTCAAGCACTGAGTCGACCGGTCGGCGCGCCGAAACGCTTCAAGCAAAGCGCCACCGCCGCCTGCTGCTCGGCTGCGCAACTTCCACCGACGACATCCAACAACTTTCAGCGCGCAGGGCGGCCCTGTTGACGCACCGATTCGGCAGCGCCAGTCGTGACCCACGCTGTGAGGCGAAGCCACGACCAGTCACAGTTCACCGATCAGGGTGCGACGAGCGCCGGCGCGGTACGCCCTTCGGTCGTCCCGCTGGGCAACGAGCGAAAAGATCCCCGCTACCCGCAATGACGCATCTGGCGGCCGACCCCGCGACGAAGACGATCCCCGCTACGTGGATCCGAAGAAGCCGGGTGGAATCCGCGCTGATGCCCGAGGCGATGCCTGCCTGGTCGGCGGCCCCAAGCGGAATATCGCATCGACGCGCCCTGCGTGTCGATGTTTCAAAAGCGAAGAGTCCAGATCGGGGGTTGGTGGCGAGGGCGTGGCACGATCGGTGCGGGTGGAGGCTGACGGTCGGGTGGAGGCTGAGGATATGGCGAAGTTTTGCTCCGAGTGCGGTGCCAGGCTCATCGGGTCGGGTGCGTTCTGCTCCGAGTGCGGCGCCAAATCGGGTCAGCCCCTGGCGTGCGCCTGCGGTGAAGCCTTGCCGGCCAATGCTCGCTTCTGCCCTGGCTGCGGGTCGGACACCGCCTCACCCGAAAGCCGCACCGTTCCGGAGGCGCCTCTTGAACGGGTTGCCCCGCCTCCCCGACCGGCGCAGATCGATGACAACGACTACCTGTGGCCATGCATCGTGGAGGGCTACTGGGCGCCGGACGGGATCGTGGCATGGTGTTGGGGCGACGATGACGACGACGCTCCACCGGTAGCGACTCGCTGGGAAATGGTCCGCCAGGCGTGGGAGTATCGGCTGCTTGAGCAGGCATCGTGGTCGACGCCCAGCGACTTTGACCGGCTGCAGGCGGCGTTGGCCACTTTGCGGGGGCGCGGCTACCTGGTGGCTGAACGTTGGGGGGACTGCGGCACGTGCCTGGGCGGCGAGGTGTTCCCGGAAATCGACCGCCTCAAACTGCTGGGGTCATGTCCGCGGGCATGGGTCGGATTCCACTCGCAGGACACCGAGGACCTGGGAACGAGCAGCCATCACATCTATCTGAGTTTCGGTGTTGGCGACGACGAAGCGGACGGGATGTCTGGCGACGTTGGCGCAGCTGCGGTCGCCGCCGAGGTTATTGCCGTGATGGCTCAGGTCGGACTCGCCACAGACTGGGACGGCGACGTCGGTCGGCGCATCATGGTTCGGCTACCGGATTGGCGTGTGCCTCTGCGTTCGTGGGCCGAAGCCACTCAGGCAGGGCGTGGCTAGCGAGGCACGCAAAGGCGACGCACTTCGGTTGATGCTCGGCCACCGTCACCCAGTGGCACCGGTTCCGGCGAGGGTGGCGGAGTGGAGCGGCGCGTACGCGCCTCAGGCCATCTCGGCCTCGCTTCTCAGACGGAGCCCAGCGTGATCGGCGTGTCGGAACGTTCAGGTGACCGGGGCAGGCCGGGCGTGGCACCCCTATCTACCAGCCAGGGTCTGGTTGGCGAAGAAACGAACAGTCGAAATCGGATCGTCAGCAAGCATGGCCAGCACGTCCGGCGGGGTGTGGGGATTGCGTGCCACTGCCCGACGCAAGCCTTCCGGCCCGTCATGCGCGAGCACCCGAAGCACGTTGGCATCGTTGGCGTTCATGAGGCGGACCTTGGCCATCACCTCATCGCGACCGTCGGAGCCTTCGGCGACCCTCGAGAGCAACTGCCTTGTTGTGTCGGTGTCCTGTCCCCTGTCGGCGGTGACGTAGTCCGGCGCGCCGGACGGCGTAGCCGGGTTTTCCGCTGCGACAAGGCGAAGTCCGGGGGGACCCGCATTCGCCAGGATTCGAAGCAGATCGGCGTCCGCGGCGCTCATTCCGCGAATTTCGGCCGAAACTTGCTCGCGGGCTTCTCGACTGTCCAGATACTTCTCGCACAGTTGCCATGCGCGAAGCCCCGGGCCGCTGCGCGCTCTTGGGTGGCGCCTGGCCGCGTTCATTACGCTCGGATCGTGATCGATCGCAAGATTGACGAGCGCGTCGATCGGTAGGTTCTTGTTACTGACGGCGCACTCGCGGACCCAGGCGTCCGGATCTGATGTGAGGATCCTCAGCACGTCGGGTGGACAAGAGTCATTTCCGGCAACCTCAGCACGCACCCCTAACCCCTCATCGGTAGCAAGCTTCTCGAGCACGTCAGCGGGAGCATCAGACCTGCCCGCGACCTCGTACCGATCGATTTCGGACACGTCCTCAATGACCCATGAGTCCCGTTCGCCGCTGTTCGAAGCAAGTGCGGCTAGCGCTTCGGGAGGCGCGCTGGAGTTCTCGGCAACCACCAGACGCACCCATTCTTCAGGGTCTGCCGCCAGTTGGACCAGGACGTCGGGTGGACACACGTCATTTCTGGCAACCCCAGCACGCACCAAATCTTCAGGGTCTGCCGCCAGTTGGACCAGGACGTCGGGCGGAGTGCTGGAGTTCCCCGCAACGTTCCGCCGGACGTCACTATCGAAGTCGCCTGCCAGCTCTCGCAGGGCAGTGGACGGCATGGAGTCCCAGAACGCGAGCGTGCGTTGGGCTTCACGCGGGGTGTTGGGGTTACCCGCGACCGCGGAGTTCACCAGCGCCACGTCATCGTCGGCAAGCAGAGCCAGGGTCATCGGTGACGTGTGAGGATTCTCTGCCACGGCCGCACGAACCCACGGTTCGGGATCATGCGCTAGTTCGGACAGCTGACCTGATGGCAGGTTGGGATTCCCGGCAACTGCTACTCGCACATCCTCGTCGTCGTCAAAGGCCAGTTCGTGCAATGTGTCCAGAGGTGTTCGATCCTGGGATGCCACAAGGCAGCGAACCCAGGATCTGGCGTCCTGTCTCAGGTACCGCAGGACTTCCGGGGGAGGTGGGGCGCTTTCGGAACGCCAATCCGCCTCGTCCTCGTCGAGCCATTCCTCCGTCACCATCGGTGGAGACTGATGGTTCTGCTGCGCGAGAGGAGCCTCGCGCACGACGCTTGTTTGTTGCGCGAACAAGGGCTCACTGCCGATGCCCACGGACCTGCCACATTCGCCGCAGAACTTTGCCCCCGACACGAGTGCCGCCCCGCATTCGGAACAAAACTTGGCCATCAATCTGACTCTTTCCCCGTAAGGTCCCCTTCGCTGCACGATAGCTCACAGAGCAAGGGCTCTCAATGACTCCGCCGGCGTGTGAGGGTTTCTCGCCACCTCCGCCCTCACGTACGTTCCCTTGTCGTAGACGAGGCAGCTCAGCGTGTCGGTAGGTGTGAACAGGTTGCGGGCGACCTCGGCTCGGCGCAGGCGTACTACTTTGCCTGATACGCAGTAGGCCCCATCCCGCCCGAACTTGCCAGGAACGGCGCGTCAGCCGACGCGGATTATGATATGGGTGAAGATGCTCCGTTCCGTGCACTGCTCCAACCACCTCGTCCTCCGTGTAGGCGCGCCCACGCGTCAGTACACCCGATCGAACGGCAGCACCCGCGTCCTTCTACTCGTTCGCGACCTCGGGGGTCGCGTCATCAACGACGCAATCGGCCAATCTTGGGCTCATTCACCTTCAGCACCGGCAGCTCATCTGTCGACCTTGCCAGGTTCAGTGCCCCTTGCGCACGGGTGTCCCGGGTCGTGCGGGTGATCCAGCGCCACAGCACCGAGGCCGGTGTGGACGGGCACTCAGCCATGCTGCGGCGGACTGTTGGTTCAGGTTTGGGGGCGAGTCGCGAGGGCGTAGGTTCGGCATTTGTTGAGCCCTGAGACACAGAGGTGTCATGTCAGAAGCGCGGGCACGTCTCGAACGGGGCCCGTAGGCCACAATTCGCAAAACGTCAGCCATCCGTCGTCGTAATCGCAGTCAACCACCTGGCCCATCTTTGGACGTCCCAGTGGGGGTCAGCGGCCAGCTGTGCTCGCACGTCGGCCGGTGTCGACGAGCTCATTGCGACGATCTTGCGGACCTCGGAACTATCGTGCGTGGACAACTGCCGCAGCACGTCGACAGGTGTCGACTGGTTCCAGGCCACCCCCCTGGCGACATCCTCGTCGGGGTCGGTTGCCAACTCTCGCAGGACGTCGGTCGGGAGCGATGGGTTCCCCGCTGCTCCGCTGCGGACCGTGGAGTCTGGGTCGGTGGCCAACTGCGCTAGCACGTCGGTCGGGAGCGATGGGTTCCCCGCTGCTCCGCTGCGGACCGTGGAGTCTG
>CAZJNU010000061.1:0-1195 GCA_964547485.1 uncultured Actinomycetes bacterium | reverse complement strand
ACGTCGGTCGGGAGCGATGGGTTCCCCGCTGCTCCGCTGCGGACCGTGGAGTCTGGGTCGGTGGCCAACTGCGCTAGCACGTCGGTCGGGAGCGATGGGTTCCCTGCCGCTCCGCGACGGACCGTTGAGTCTGGGTCGCGGGCCAATTGTTGCAGCACGTCTACAGGTGTCGACCGGTTCGCCGCCACGGACGACAGGATGGTTCCGTATGGGTTCGTGGCCAACTTCCGCAGCACATCCGCAGGTGTCGACGGGTTCTCGGCCACTGACGACAGGACCTCCATGTCCATGTCTGGATCGGCGGCCAACTGCCGCAGCACATCGGGAGGAGTGGACGGGTCGTCCGCCAGCTCAACGCGCATATCGGGGTCATCGGCCTTCCGCCACACTTCGTCATCGGGATCTGTCACGGCCTCCACGGGTGCCGGTGCCGGAGCAACGTTGGCGGGGCCGCCGGCCTCGTTGGACGCGTTGCCAGTTGCGGTTCCGCACTCGGGGCAGAACCTCCCCGACCCGGTCAGCGCTGCACCGCACTCGGAACAGAACTTCGCCATCACCCCTCCAACCACCCGCCGGCGAACACTTCCCGCAGCCGACGATAGTCGAACCAAAGGCCGATCGGCGTTGCGTCGCTAATGCTTGCATTGGGTATCGGTGGTGCCTCTAGGGGTACCTGCCCGCCGCTCCACGGATAGCTCAATCTGAGTCGGCGGCCAACTGCTGCCGCACGTCGGCAGGCGTCGACGGGTTCGTAGCGACCTTACGGCGGATGTCCTCGTCTGGGTCGGCGGCCAACTGCCGCAGTGCGTCGGCAGGTCGCCAAAGATGAATCCCACCCCGGCGCGGGACAAGACCTCGCAGAGCGGGGTCGGAGCTCCACGACTACCGAAGGTCGGCCGGTGTTGACGGGTTCTCTGCCACATTTCGGCGGACGGTGTAGTCGGGGTCGACTGCGAGTTCGCGAAGGGCGTCGATGGGTGTGGACGGGTTGCCTGCCACAGCCCGGCGGACGGTGAACTCGAGGTCGACGGCGAGTTGGCGGAGTGCGTCGGCCGGTGCTGAAGCGTTGCCCGCTACGTCCCGACGGACAAACTCGTCGGGGTCGACGGCGATTTGGCGTAGCAGGTCGACTGGCGTCGACGAGTTGCCCGCCACAGCCCAGCGGACGAAGGATTCGGGGTCGGTGGCGAGTTGG
>CAZJNU010000060.1:0-16536 GCA_964547485.1 uncultured Actinomycetes bacterium | reverse complement strand
GTCGCAGCATCCGTCCGGGAATGGATCCCTTGCGAAGTCGCGGCACCCCCGCCGCCCGCACGTGACCGGGTCTCCGCAGGGAAGTCAGTAACGTCGCCATCGGATAGTGGTGTCTCCGGCCCGGTTGCCAAGTTCGACAGGAACGTACGCCGGAGCCCAGTCAATGTCCACATAGTCGGCGTCAGGCAGGAGAAGGGGAACCAGGTGACTGACAACCTCCGACGGAAGTGCCCGGAGCTTCTGGCGGTCGGCGAACCGCAGCGCGAGATACAAATCTCCGGTCAAATCGGTGTCAGAGACCACAACTACCTCTAGCAATGCGGCAGTGGGTAGTTCACTTCCCAGTAGTTCTTCCACGACCTGGCCCGGTGCGTGCAGCGCTCGCGCTACAAGGTCGGGACACTGGGCCTCAACCACCTCAAGGAAGTCGTCATCCAGGCCTGATAGTTCTCGGCGGTGCTGGGCGACATCCTCATAGTCACGCGCCGACGGCGCCAACTGGCCCGCCCGGAAGCGACTAACGAAAACGGCATAGTCGTGCGGTGAATACGCAAGGAGAAAGACTACGTCCTCATCATGGTCAAACCAGGTGACACCTCTGTGGGGGTTGATTGCGTGCAGGTTCCAGATTCCCTGCGAATGAGGTACCTCTTCCAGTTGCTGGGTACCGAATTGCGACTCCGCGCGCTTGGAGTAGAAGGAATCCAGGATGGGGTGACGGTTGCTTACACGAGAGACGTCGGACCCAGCGAGCGCCTCGAGTTTCAGGTCCGTAAGAGCGGCTCGCGTGACCCAGAGCAGGGTCACTTACGGGGCAGTCTCGCGCGCACCGCGGCGGCGCGAGCCTTCGCAGCGCGCTGCGCCCGAGCCAACTGCGCAACAGCCTCGGACCCTCCGGATCGCCGGGCGTCGAAGGATGCCCGGCGGTAGTCCTCCTCCGACAGTGGGGAGTCCAGCGAATGGTCGTCGAGCACCTCATCTGTGCTTTCCCTAGACAGTCGTGCACGGATGAGCGCATCCACATCTTCACGGGGTACACGCCGGTGTGTGCCAACCTGGGCGAAGCTCAAGACGCCGGTGTCCATCCACTTGTAGACGGTCGGACGGCTTACGCTGAGCGACTTAGCGGCCGATTCAGGGCTCATCCACTCGCTGTCCACGACGACCTGCGCTCGACGGTGCGCGAGCCCATCTCCCAGAAGCAGGTTGAGTACGCCTACCAGGTCTTCGTCTGCTTCGAGCGTGCGGCCGTCAGCGAGCGTCACGGTGCAACCGGTAATGGTCCCAACAGGCTCGGCGGCGGAAGCCCCCTGCAACAAGTGCGACTGCCCGGTTATGAACTCTGCTTGACCCATGAGCCCTCCTCTATCTGTAACAACTGTAACCCACTGTGCCCTCGCTCGTCGAGGAGGCAAGGGTCTGGTGACAGTGATTCAACATCTCGAGTTGCGCGCATGACTCCGATCAGCCGCTATCTCGCACCCATTTGCCGCGCCGGAGTTTGGTCCAGCCTGCTGGTGGGTTGCGGTTCAACTGTTTATGTAGCGCGGAGGAGCCCAGTTGGTGAAACGGTGCCGCGGCCTCCAGCCACTGCGCAGCACTCGCCGATGTCACACCAGCCGCGGCGAACACTCCGCCTGCCTTGTCCAGCGCCACCCGGGACACCCGGGTCGGGTCCCGGTAGGTGACCAGCGTCCCGCCCGCACCATCGTCGACTGTGAAAGTAGGCCTGAGGATGGTTACTGACGTTGTGCGCATACCGTCCGGTTCCCTCCACGCGAGCCCTAAACCTGTTGTATACCAGCGGGTTTAGGGCTATCTCTACTTCTCAGTAGAGACCGGAATCGGATTGTTTGCACGGGTCCTGAATACCGATTCAAGGAAGGCGGGTGCGAGTCAAGGATGGGGTGACGGTTGCTCACACGAGAGGCATCTGAGCCGGTCCGCGCAGGAGTTCCCCGGTGCCGCGGGTGGGTCACAGCGCAGTGACGGTGAGCCCGCCGGGTCGGAGACGGTCCGCAGTTTCGTTGAGGGCCGTCCTTCTCGTGCGCTTCCGACAGCAACTCTGAGGGAAACCACTGGCTGTTAGGTCAACGAAATGGGGAGGGTGCTTCAGAGCACTCTGCGCGGTGCGCATTCGCAGAGGCAGCCGAACGGCTGCGCAAACCCGGGTCCGGCACCAGGGACCAGGGTTTCGTTGTTCACCGGGGGCTCGGACCCACGACTCACGATCGCACCAGGCGCGCGGCGATGGTGGAAGGCGACGAAGGCCGTGTCGCGGACCGCACTGGGCCGCCCGACGGCGGAGCATCGCCGAGCTGATCCGTGCTCCGTCCCCGAACCACGGGACCTTGGACCTCTGACTTCTCCTCCGCCACGTCCGCGGAGCGGCCCCGGCGAAGATCGGAGCACCCACAGCTCCGCGACGACGCGCTCGGGGCACACGCTACGGGGCACCTTCTTGACATACGTGAGTACCGTCGTAACATTAGATACATGACTATTGCTGAGTTCACGTTCTCGTACATGCTGCGCAACAGCGGCGAGGTAATGGACGTGGTCGAGCATGCGGACGTGCGCCTGGAGCGTCGGGACGGCGCCGACCTGCTCGTCGGGACGGTCGCCCGTGAGGAGGCGGTGCGCGCAAGCCTGGACATGGCCAGCCGAGTGCTGGCGCTGATGCTGTCGGACGAGCGGCTGGCTGCCGATGTGGTGGTGGCGATGGACGGGGCGCTCCCGTGGGTGGGATGGCTGGACGAGGCTGACCGCCGGGAGTTCGCCGACGCGTTTGTTCGCACCGCGTCTGCGTGCCGGGACACGGGCAACTACGGGCCGATGGCGAAGCTGCTGAACAGGTGGAAGGCCTCAGCCGAGATCACGCAGTCGCCCGAACTCGAGGCGCTGCTGACCGCGCCTCGCGGCAAGGACAAGCGTGTCGCCCTGAGTCGGCCTGGCGCCTGAGGTGGTCACTCCGGGCGAGGCGCAGTCGGTTCGGCGTCCCGCAAGGCCCGGCGACTGGGTGGTGGTAGCCCGGTCGATGAAGGTGGCGGCGGCGTGGAACCAGCTCGCGAACGGCGCAGCGGGTGAGATTCAGCGGGTCTACGATCAGTCGGCGAAGGGGCCGGACCGCGATGACGGCGCACATCCACGGGTTGAGGAAGTCATCATCCAAACCGGAGAGCTCGCGTCGGTGCTGGGTAATGTCCTCATAGTAACGCGCCGACGGCGCCAACTGGCCAGGCCTGCTGCTGATCAATCCGAGGGGGGTGAGTGGTCGACTCTGCTGTGCAATGGGCGCGTCCGCAGTTGCGTATGATCGACGGTGCTTCCGCTGCGGAGTTGGGTCCTATGGCGCCCAAGCACGGAATTCGTGAAAGCGATCTGATCACCCCCCACGGTTCGGAAGGTAGGTGCACACGGCGGGGTGAGTCGAAGGCTCAAAGAGTACGTTCAGCGGCGGCCGTGGCGGTGTCGGACTTTCTCCGCACCTGTGTGCCGCCGTCAACGGGCGATGGTAGGCCGAGGATACTCCACTTCACGGGTATGCACCCCTCCAGTTCGTAAGCCAGCCGGGCTCCAAATCGTAGGTTCGTGATAGTCACCAAAGGTGAGATTCTCGGCATAGAGGTGATCCACGCGGATTTCGTCAGACGTCGACGACCACTGTTGACAGGAAGTCCAGAAATGGACAAAATAGCAAAGTGCCATTGGCGAATCCGGATGTTGAGCGCCTGGCGGAGGCCATCTCGACGTTGTTCCACCCGCATGTTGAGGTGGCCCTGCACGACCTATCGTCGGGTCGGATCGTTCGACTGTGGAACCCGATCTCCGGGCGTCGTCGAGGTGATGAGTCCCTGATCGAGCCTGACTTCCAAAGCCCTGGACCCAACGAGTCGGTGATTGGTCCGTACGAGCAGGTCGATGTTCGAGGCCATCGGACGACGTCGGTCAGCGTGCCGGTCGACGAGGGCCGGATGTTGCTGTGTATCAACTTCGACCGGTCGGCGCTCGATGGCGCGATCGGTGTCCTGATGTCGCTGGCCGCCGCTCGCGTCGAGCGACCCGCGGAGCTCTTCGCCCGCGATTGGCGGGTACGGATCAACGAGTCGATTGCTGACTGGTGCGTGGCGTGGAACCTCGTCGCAAGCGATCTGGACAAGGCCGCTCGCGCAGAACTGGTGAAGCACCTCGACCACGAGGGGGTGTTCGAGACTCGACACGCCGCGGAGCACGTCGCCACTGCGCTGGGCGTTTCCCGGGCGACCGTCTACAACCTGCGTAAGGAGTTGTCCGGATGATCGGTGCGCTGCCGGACTTCCGGCTCGAGACGTGGTTCTCCCGGTGGGAGTTCGCCGCCGCCCACACCTTCACGGCTTCGGACGCCCAGACGATGAGCGTCGCTGAGCTGCTGGCACTGGCCGGTCGCAGTGTCGACGAGATCGCTGACATCGACCTGGGGTATCGGCCGACCTACGGCACAGGAGAGTTGCGCGACGCGGTAGCGGCGCAGTACGACGTCATCGGCTCCGACGACGTGCTGGCCTTTGCCGGGGCTCAGGAGGCGTTGTTCTGGCTGCTCGCCGAACTGCTCGGCGACGGTGGCCACGCGGTGGTCACGGTCCCGAACTACCAATCCGTCGAGACAGTCCCATTGGCGACGCCGGCGAGCGTGTCCGGGCTCCCGCTGTGGACCGGCAGCGGCGCGGACCTGCGGTGGATTCTCGACCTTGATCGGCTGGTGTCATTGCTGCGGCCTGACACGCGCGTGGTCGTGGTCAACTTCCCGAACAACCCGACCGGATTCGTCCCCGACAAGGATGCTTTTCGGGCCTTGGCGCTGCTCTGTCACGACCGCGGCATTGTGCTGGTCTGCGACGAGGTCTACCGGGGCATCGAAGTCGACCCCGCGACCACGCTGCCGCAGGCGGCCGACCTCACACCCTCAGCCGTGAGCGTCAACGTTATGTCCAAGTCCTACGGGCTCCCTGGCCTCCGGGTCGGGTGGGTCGCCGCCCAGGATCGCGCCCTGCTGGACAGGTTGGAGCGCCGCAAGCACTACACCAGCATCTGCAACCCGGGGCTGACCGAGCACCTGGCAGCCATTGCCCTCAGCGTCGGCGGGGCCGTCCATGCACGCAACCGTGCCATCGTCGCTGCCAACATCACCCTCGTCCGCGACTTCTTCGCAGACTTCCCGGACAGGTTCGAGTTCGAGGCCCCTGCCGGTGGGTGCGTGTCGTTCCCCCGTTACCTCGGTGCGGAGGGTCCCGAGGTGTTCGCGCGCAGCGCCATCGAGGAAGCGGGTGTCCTGACACTGCCGGCCTCCATCTACGCCAGCGCCCTTGCAGACGTACCCACCGATCGGTTCCGCATCGGGTTCGGCCGCACCAGTCTGCCTGCCACCCTCGCGGCACTCCGCTCCTACCTCGAGAACCAACCCTGAAGATCGGCATCATCGTCCCACCGATCTATGCGGTCTATGCGGCCCGACCGGCGGCGGCCGGGCGACCATCGGAGACAATGACTCATGGCTAGGACCGAGTTGGGTATGCCCACGGTGCTGGCGCACCCTGCGCGACCTGAGCTCGCTGGGGCTCCGGCCGCCTTTCACCTCCTGGCGAAGCCGACCGGGGCGATCTGCAATCTGGACTGCTCCTACTGCTTCTTCTTGTCCAAGGAAGAGTTGTACCCTGGCAGCCCGTTCCGGATGACTGACGACCTCCTGGCCGAATACGTCCGACAATTGCTGGAGGCGCACCGCGCCCCCGAGGTGACGGTGGCCTGGCAGGGCGGCGAGCCCACCCTCATGGGGTTGGCGTTTTTCCGCCGGGCAGTGGAACTGGTGGAGGCCCTGCGCCGACCCGACCAGGTCGTGGAACACACGATCCAGACAAACGCCACTTTGATTGACGACGACTGGGCAGCGTTCCTTGCGGAGCGAGACTTCCTGGTGGGGGTTTCGGTCGACGGACCCCGCGAGATCCATGACGCCTACCGGGTGGATAAGGGCGGCAAACCCACCTTCGACCGTGTCATGGCTGGCCTGACGAGGCTGCGAGAGCATCGGGTGAGATGGAACGCTATGACCACGGTTCACCACGCGAACGAGGACCACGGACTGGGGGTGTACCGCTTCCTCCGTGACGAGTTGGGAACAGACTTCATCCAGTTCATCCCCATCGTTGAACGGCCCTCCCCCGGCGGTATTCCCACCGGGTCCGAGGTGACCGACCGCAGCGTCTCCCCGGCTGGCCATGGCCGATTCCTGATCGACGTGTTCGACGAGTGGGTGCGCCGCGACGTAGGCGCGGTCTATGTCCAGATGTTCGACTCGACGCTGGCGAGCTTCGTCGGCGTGCCGGGGGCTCTGTGCGTGCACGCGCGCACCTGCGGCGCATCGCTGGCACTGGAGCACAACGGCGACGTGTACTCCTGCGACCACTTCGTGGAACCCGAGCACCTGCTCGGCAACATCGCCTCCACCCACCTGCTCGAGCTTGTCGCCTCGCCGAAGCAGCGGGCCTTCGGTGACGCCAAGCTGGACTCGCTGCCCGGCTACTGCCGATCCTGCGACGTTCGGTTCGCCTGCAACGGCGGCTGCCCGAAGGACAGGTTCACCACGACACCGCAGGGCGAGCCCGGGTTGCACTATCTGTGCCCGAGCTATCAGTTGTTCTTCCGGCATGTGGACCGGCCGATGAGGTTCATGGCAGGTGCCTTGCGCACCGGCCGGCACGCAGATGAGGTGATGGCCTGGATGGCCCGGCAGGACCGTCGCGCACAATCACCGCAGCCGGACTGAACCGGCTGGTCAGTCCAGCAGGAACCAGCCGCGCACCTGCGCTTCGTGGTCGATGTACCTGTCGCCCGACACGTCGACCACGACCTTGTCGATCGCCCCGCCGGTGAAGTCGAAGGGAGCGGTGTAGTCCGCGGTGACCGGGGAGGCGTCGTCGCGACCAACGCAGATCCCGTCTCCTACGAGGCAGAAGGCACCCGGCTGGGTCACGATCTCGCCGCTGCCGACCACTTGGTCGTCGACATACAGGGTCATCGTGCCGACCGCACCCGGCATCAGCGGGTCCTCGCTGCGGCCGGTCGCCGCGAACTCGGCGGTGACGACGTGGCTGCCTACCGTGACTGGTCGGTCGGATTCGATCGTGGTGACCTTGGTACCGACCCAGTTGAAGGCGTACTTCACCCGTTGGTCCTTGAGGTAGAGACTGTGGCCTCCGACTACACCGCCATGGGCAAACAGCACGCCTTCAGCGTCGGCCGAGTCGACCCGCACGCCGGCGGCGATCGTGTAGGAGCGCCCGCCGATGGCCACCCCGGAGTTCTCCGGCACCGAGGCGCAGTCCGGGTAGTAGATGTAGCGGTCCCGGTCGGGCGTGCCACTGGGCCGCTCGGCGAGGACTTGCTCGAGCGCCGACCGGTCGTCGAGGGGTAGCCCGTTGTACTCGGCGGCCTTCTCGAACCAGAGAGCCTTGAGCTGTTCAAGTCGCTCCGGGTGCACGGCGGCGAGGTTGGTGGTCTGGGAGCGGTCGTGTTCGATGTCGTACAGTTCCCACACGTCCTGCTCGAACTTCCCCCAGCCGCTCAGCGGCGGGTGCACGGTGCAGGCCAGCCAGCCGTCGTGGTAAATCGATCGCTGCCCGAGCATCGTGTAGAACTGTGTGGTCTTCGACTCGGCCGAGGGGTCCGTCAGGGAGGCGGCGAAGCTCTCGCCTTCAATGGGACTCTGCTCGAAGCCCTTCAAGGTGTCCGGCGGGGTGAGGTCGAGCAGGTCGTAGATCATTGGCACGACATCGACTGCGTGCACATATTGCTGCCGAGGTGACTTGTCGGCCGGAATCGCGGCGGGCCAGGCCACCAGGCAGAGATCGGCGATACCGCCCTCGTAGCCCGCCCACCGCTTCCAATAGGGGAAGGGCGTGTCGAAGGCCCACGCCCAGCCGGTGTTGTAGTGGTTGTAGGACTGTGGGCCGCCCAATTCGTCGATGTGCTCCAGCGACAGCTCAGTCGGCGTGGGCACCCCGTTGAAGAAGCGCCACTCGTTGAACGTCCCGTTGGGGCCACCCTCACCGCTGGCACCGTTGTCGGACACAGCCACGATGATGGTGTTGTCCAACTGGCCGGACTGCTCCAGGAAGTCGATGACCCGCCCGAGCTGGTCGTCGCTGTAGGACACGTACCCGGCGAACACCTCGGCCATCCGGATGAACAGCCGCTTCTCGTCGTCGCTCAACGACTCCCACGGCCTGACCGTGTCCAGCAGCGGCCACGGCTGACCGTCAGGTCCGGTCGTGGCGGGTTCGCCGTGCGGGTTGATCGACGACAGCTCGGTGTCCTCCGGCAGCAGCCCCAGGTCCTTCTGCCGGGCCAGAATGCTGGCGCGAATCTCCTCGTAGCCCTGGTCGAATCGGCCCTTGTACTTGTCGGCCCACTCCTTGTAGACATGATGGGGCGCGTGCGCTGCGTCCAGCGATAGATACATGAAGAACGGTTTGTCCGGTTCCACGACCTTCGCGTCGCGGATAAAGCTGATCGCCCGGTCCGACAGGTCCTTGGCGATGTGGTAGCCCTCCTCCGGGGTGGCAGGGGCGTCTATCTGGTGGTTGTCGTGGACAAGGTCGGGGTACCAGCAGCTGGATTCCCCACCCAGGAAGCCGTAGAACCTCTCAAAGCCCCGCCCCAGCGGCCAGCGCGCCTTCGACGCGGCCATGCTCGTTTCCTCGCCGGGGGTGAGGTGCCACTTGCCGATGCAGTAGGTGTTATAGCCGTGCTCGAGCAGTACCTCCGAGATGAACCCATTTTCGAACGGAATGCGGGTGGAGATGCCAGGGAAGCCCGAGCTGAACTCGGCGATGGTGGCCATACCGTTGGATGTCGCATTGCGGCCCGTCAGCAGCGAGGCGCGAGTCGGCGAGCACAGCGCCGTTGTGTGGAAATTGGCGTACTTGACCCCCATGTCGGCAATGCGGCGCATGGTCGGCGTCTCGACCGGTCCGCCGAAGACATCCATGGTGCCGTAGCCAACGTCGTCCCAGGCGATCAGCAGGACGTTCGGGGCGCCTTCGGGAGCCTTCGGTGACAGGTACGGTGCCCAGTCAGGCTCCGAGTCCCGGATGTCGAGCGCGATCTTCCCCTGGAACTTCGGTGCCATGACACTCCTTCAGTGGGCTGCTGCTGAGCATAGACGATAGGGGCGAGGTCAATGGCCGACCAGATCGCGAGCCCAGACCACTACGAGGCAGGTGGCTAAGTACCCGTCCGCCGATCCGGTCTCGTCATCGTGTTCGCACCGACTCGCGCACGGTTTGCCACAGCATGTAGAGGGCGGCAACTGCGAGCAGGATCCCCATGGAGATTCGGAACCGGCCAACGAACAAGTCGACGATCGCCAGCACGGCGAGCAGAACGACAATCGCAACCAGCACCGCACCGATCAAGTGGAGCACCCGGCCACGAAGCACAGCCTCGATGATGATCATCGCGCCGAGGAGGATCAGCACGGGGGCGAGAACGGGCAGGTCGGGCAGCAGCAGGATGATACCGATTGCGGCCAACAGGATCGATGCTGAAGCGGCCGACCACAGACGCAGCAGCCAGCCACGCCTGCCCCGGGTGGCCCCGGAATCCGCTGGCGGCGTGGCGCGATGCTTCAGGTGATCGTGCACGGGATCAACTGGGAGCGACTCGTTCAGACCGCGGTCGATGGCTTCCAGTTCGGTGACGGTGGTGCCTTGCTTGCGTCGCAGTTCGGTAACGGTCTTCTGGTGCGCCGTCGTGACAGGCGAGGGGTGGCGGGATGAGAGTCCCGCTGCTCGATCGACGGCGCGGGCGCCGCGCAGTGCCGCGCGGGCAGTGGCCAGCTCCAGGTCGATGACCGAGAGATTGGCAGTCAGAACCGCTTGGTATGCGGTCAGGTCGACCACTGCGCGCGCATCCGATGGTGCCTCCTTGTCCAGGCCCGCCCACGCCACCGGTTGTCCCCACGACTCGCGAGTTGTCCCGTCCCGGTCGAACCGGGGACCAGCTGGCGCGCGCTCCCCGCCGAGGGGATCCTTGGTGTCCAGTCCCCAGAGTCCGCGGTAGTGCCGAACCCATGCGACGTCGTCGGTGATGAGCACTGGCGACCAGTCGAGAGGTTGTCCAGCGCCGATCGAGGGCCCGTCGCCTCTCCGGTAGTCGATGTAGGGAATCCCGATGCCAGGGGCGTCCGGGTCGGTCCAAGGCAGGATGCGCAAGATGGCCCGACGGGCCTTTTCGACAAGGCCTGGAAGGGGTGCCTCAATGCTGACGATGTACTCGCCGGGCAGGTAGGCGCCCGAGTGCGAGCCCGCGCCCGCGTAGACGACCGGATGCTGGCCAACAAACTCTATGTCGGGATCGTCCCAACGTCGGCGTAGATCGTCTCCGACCTCGTCGTGGGACGAGAAGGCGACCCACGCCGGCGTTGGTTCCACTGACTCTTGGTCGACCAGAAAGACCGTGACCTGCTCCCAATCGGCTTCGTGGTCGTTGACGCCACCGAAGGTTGAGCGCCAGTCGTTCATCGCATAGAAGTACCAGTACTGCAGGATTATGTAGCCGCCGTCGCGGCTGACGTGCCCGTAGTACGGGTGCACTCCCGCGCTGGGCAGGGACCGCATCCGCAGGGCCGCTGCCGCCGCGTAGCCACCTGGCACCTTCCCCCGCAGAATCAACGTCATTCGCATGAGGCTGTCGATCAGCCTCGACAGGATGCCGACAGCGGCGAATCGGCTGCTCGGCGTGAACCGGGGTCGCTCGGGATCCTTCTTCCAGGCCTTGAATTCGCCGCGATCCAGCGGGCGGTCGACGAAGGTCAGATACAACTTGTCGCCAGCCTGCTTCCGGCCCAAGGAGGCCAACGAGTCCAATGTGAGCGTCCCGCGGGCGGCAAGCACCTCCACGGGGCCGTTCCGGCGGGCAGCCTGCAGGCTGGCGCTTCCGACGTAGTCGTTCACGTCGCCAGGCAGGAACAACTCGCCCTGGGTGTATTTGATCACCGGCTCGAAACGCCGAAGCAGAGCGAGGTCGGACAGTTCGTCTCCAGCTGGCATCGGACCCCGTCACTTCCCGACGATTGCAGCGACGAGGGCGGCGTGGGCAGCGGTATTGAGGGTCGCGTGCGCCACGGCAAAATCGGCAGCGGTTCCGGCGAATTCGTCGAAATCTCCGAGGTAGACGTCCACCCTTCGCCCAGGGTCGGTCGCAGTGCCTACTGGACTATCGGTCACGGGGTGTCTCCACGTTGATGATTGGATCTCAAGGCATGTTCTTGGGTGGCAGTGCCCGCATCAACTGGTCACGGTGACCCCGAAGCTTCGGTGGCCAGTTCAGGGGACAGCCCGTGTCGCATGTTGCGCGCCTCCACCAAGGCGATCAGCATGGCACCAACGGGTATGGCCAGCAAGGCGCCAGCTACGCCGAACAGAGCGGCCCCGAGCATCACGACCGCGAACGCGACGGCCGGGTGGAGGTTCACGGCGCGGGCGCTGATCCTGGGCTCGAAGGTCAGGTTCTCGACCTGCTGGTAGAGCAGAGCCCACGCCAACGCGATCAACCCGATCCACGGGTTGGGGCTCAGCAGGCCGACGAGTACGGGCAACACGATCGCGATATAGGTTCCGATGGTTGGCACGAACTGGGCTGTGATGTCCCACACTTGCACAGCGCTCTGCTGGAACCGGCTCGGGAAGAGCGTGGCGATGTACAGCCGGAATCTGGGGCCGTCCGCGGAGAGGTAGAACGTGAACAGTCCGAAGGTGAACAGCGTGAAGAAGCTGCCGACGACCGATCCGAGGTGGTCCCTCGAGTAGCTGCGCAACCTGGTCGATGAAGAGTTTGCCGAACGCAAGCATGAAGAGGATTCCGAACACCACCGCCGCTGGCATGACCAGCCCGGTTGCGGCGCCGCGACGCATATGCCGGCTCAGACGGGCGACGGCCGTTGCATTGCGATCGATGCGAACCACGCCATCAACACAGTGAAAATGACATTTCCGCCGTCGGCGATGACGAATCGCAGCAGCAGGGCAACTGCCGCGAGCGCGATGACGACGAATCCGACCCGCCAGACGTTCCGCGGGTCGAAGCGGATTGTCCTGTCCTCGGTTTTGCCGGGGCCCGAGCGCACCTGCGGGTCCATAGTCGGGACGGGGACTGCGGAATCGGGGCGGAACTCGGTCATGCTGAAACCGTAGGAGCGCCGATCTATTGCGTCACCCGTGTCACCCGGCGAGGGTGACAAGGCGAAGTGTGCGGGTGGGCGGTCCAACGGTCGTGCCCGCGATTGAGCAGGTAGCGCGCGAGCCTGTGCTGTGACACCGGCTCCGGCCCCCGATTCTGGGTTCGGGTGAAGTCGAGGGAGCTCGCCTTACTGCGGCGATCAGTGCGACTCCACCTAGCGCAATCGCGGTGCTCAGCGCCCCGCGGCTATCTGACCCCGGTTGACTCCCTCGCCTCGGGCTGGTCACAGTCGGCCGGGGAGGAATGTCGTTCATCTGGGTGACAGGCTTCCGCCGGCGGGGCTACTTGCAGCCGAGGTTGGGCGCCGTGCCGGTGGGGTTGACCAGCGCGCACGTGCCAAAGACGTTGCCGCCGGGCCCCTGCATCGAGAAATTCCAGGAGTTCTTCGATGCCGCGGCCGTCGCAATTCCGAAGCCGAAAGCGACCTTCGTCCAAATCGAACTGGCCTTCGGGTAGGGAGGGTACTGGGGATCGATCGGCTGCCCAGTGTTCTTCGCCAACGGACCGAAGTTGGGGATCGGATATGTGGTGTTGGCATCCAGCATGGTTCCGCCGTTGCCGACCACCAGGTTGGGTGGCTGGCCCTTGATCTGAACAGCCTGCATGAGGTGGATGTGAGAGGACAGGATCATCTGGTAGTTGCCGAGCAGGTTCCGCGAGGCCGCCGCCTGATCGTTGGACACCCACGGCGTGAAGTTCGGTGCGAAGCCGTTGCCTGCCTGGCGCCCGAAGATCGGCCGGTGCGTCATCAGCCAGGACTCCCATCCGGCTTGCTTTGTTGTCACGGCGGCGGCCTGCTTGTAGGCCTTGTTCTGGGTGGGTACCCAATTCGTGACCTTGTCATCGGTTCCGTACGCCGAATCCACCATTGCCACCTTCAGCCTGCGGCCGGGAGCGACGCTGAAGGCGAACGCCCAAGTGTCGGTCACGGCTGGGCTTGCAGGCACCGGGTGCGCTCCGACCGCCACCGGCTCGCAGGTTGAGGCCGTGGTCGGCCGCGGATCGAGGAACAGGAAGAAGCCGTTGCCCGCACGGTCGCAGGCCTCATGATTGCCTCGCAGAAAGGCGATCGGCGCCACCGGGAACATCGTGGACATCGGCTTGATGGCGTCCGTCATCCACCCGTTGCTGCTGTCCTTGAAGGGCATCCCCGCGACAGGGGTCACCGGCGGGTTGGCTCCGCACTTTGCCCAGTCCGTTGTCGGGCACGCGGACTCCCGGTAGTAGTAGTCGCCCGGGTCAAGGATGACCTGCGGCTTCTGAGCCGCCAGTCGCGCCGAGATCTGCGCCAGGGGCCACGCCTTTGCGCAATCCTGGATTCGCCCGGGCTCAACTCGACAGCCCGTGTCGGCCATGATCCCAATGCGGTTGACGTTGGCTGGGATCGCGGCCGGGACCGTGCGACCACCCACGCTCGCCGAGGTGATCCCCGCCGGGATGGCCGCACTGCACACCTTCACGGTCGCAAAGGCGGTTCGCGCCTTGGGTCCGACTGTGCGCTCCAACATCGGGTAGTTGCGACTGATCGTTTGGGTCCCGACCTTCTTCGTCGTGGCCAGCGCCGGACAATTCGTCCCCGGCTTCAGTACCGCTCGCGCGACCAACTGGGATGGAGACACGCTGACCGGCGCCAACAGCGTGTAGGAGGCGAGTGTGCTTGGGCCCGGCGGGAGTTTAGGTCGCAGCGGTCGCAGGTCGCCCCGACCGATCGGAGTCGGAGCGGGCGAGGAGGCCTGGGCAGGCATCGCGGGTGCCAGCACCGCGCCGACGGCGAGTATCGAGACGAGCACGCGGCGAGAGGTGGCAAGCATGCTGCAGATGATACTTCGCAGAGCCGCGTACAATCGGGTAGGTGTCCTGGTTCGCCGCACTCGTCGCGGCGGTCGCCTCGATGACCATCGCGGCACCGCCGACATCACCCGCCGCCGAAGAATCCGCGGTCAGCGCTTTCTCGCAGGTGCAGGTCCGGATCCCGTTTCGTGAAGCGACTCCGGTGCGCTGGAATCCCTGTGCACCGATCACGTGGTCTTGGGAGGGTGCCTCTCAGCAGGAACTCGACGATGCCGCGGCGGCGTTCGGAATTGCTGGTGAGGCGGCAGGCCTGCAGTTCGTTCCGGCGCCGCCCGGACGTAAGGGCCAGGTCACGTTGACTACTCGGAGCCTTCGTGATTGGCAGGTCACGCCAGGGCTATACGGGTTCGCCTGGACTTCCGCAACGAGTCAAGGTCCCGACGGCTACCAGGTCTACGTCCGGGCGACGGTTGCGGTGAGTCCTGACCTGGTCGGTTCTGGGAATTACGCGCAGTCGACGTGGCGGCGCGCCACGCTGGTACACGAGTTGGGGCACGTCGTGGGACTGGACCACTCGAAGAATCCCGACGACACGATGTCGCCGGAAGTTCTAGCCGGTCGCGACCGGTACAGCGCCAACGAGCTGGCGCTGCTGACTCAACTCGGTGCCGGTGGGGGTTGCCTCCGGGTCTTGCCCGACCCACCGCGTGATCCTTCTGACGTGCGGGTGGACACGGGCGACAACACCCGGATGACGTTCGGCGGGGGTCCTTGACGAAGGCCGCAGGGCGCAGACCGCTGGCACAATTGCCGACGACCTGCAGAGCCTCGGCGAGGGGGACATCGGCGGGCTAGGATTCGCCGCGTGAGGAAGGTTCCGGTGGCAGTCTGCACCGCGCTGCTGGTCGCCGGTTGCGGGATCGTCGGTGAGGCGAAACGCGACGACACGACTGTGGCGTACCAGATGTTGCGTCAGGACACGATCACCAATGCTGACCTGTGGGGCCCGGAGCCCAAGATGCTCGCCGCCGGTTTGGGGTTCACCAACATCATCGGCATCCCCAACCTCAGCACCGACAACGTCGAACTGAGCCGTACCTTGACGAGGCTGGCTGGCGGCGCCTGGAACGAGGTTACGTGCGCTCCGGGAACAAGCCCGCAGTTGGTCAGCTACACCTCCGCGGCGACCCCCGACGCGGTTGCCAACTCCTACGGGCAGGAAGTCTTCTACTCGGACGGGCTACCCATCGAGTTCAGTTGGCCGATGTTGCCGAGCAGTCTGGCTGCCACCGACTTTCAGGTGACCCTCAACGACGGCTCCCGGGTGCAGCCGCAGGTCGTGTCGATCTACCCGAACATGGAGTACAACGAACGCTCCGTCGCGGTGATCTTCGGCCACTTCGGGAATCGGATTTCACCTACTCGGCCCGGTGCAATTTTCCCGACGTCGGTGCAGGTGGTCGCCGACGACAGTCCGCTGCAACTGGTCGGCCCCGGGGGCAAGCTGGTCAGTGCGGTGGGCTTGTCGGCGCAGTCCTCCGGGTCGCCCTACACCGACCCTAATGTTCCCCCCGGCCAGCGCGGCGGGCCGAAGCTTGTCGGTGCGAAGCTCACCCGCATGTCCACCGAGGGCGATGCCGCGCCCGACGCGTTCTCGCAGAACCTACCCAACGACGGGGTCGCCCTGTATGGCGACCAAGCGCAGTTTCGGCTGCGGACCTACACCTCCGGCGGGATGACAGCGGACGGTGTCCGTGGACTCTGGCCGACCGACTTCCGGCGGTTCTTCCGGCTGCAGGCCAAGTCGGATACGGGGCAAGCAGTCGCACTGACTGAAGTCGGCAAGGACTACCTCGTCGATGGCGGGCGAGTCAGGGTTCTCGGACTCGCGGACCTGGGCAAGAAACAGGACAGCTACGACGACTGCTACGTCGAGGACAAGGACAACTACATCGACATCATCCTCGCCGGCGACGCCGCGGCAGTTGCGAAGATCACGACGGTCGAGATTCCATCGACGGGGGAGTACGACCCGGTCTACAACCCCGGCGGCCCAGGCAATGACCCAGCACCAGGTGTCCGCTACTCAGCGCCGAGTCCGCCGATCGCTCAACCCGTGACCATCGCGCTCGACGATCCACTGACGGTCACCTATCGACCCTGAGGCCCGTGGATCACCTGCCAGTCGAGGCAGAACTCGCTTCTCTTAGGATCCGCCATCACGATGTGTGCCGCTCATTGACGGAACCGGTTCGTGACAACGTAGCTCGGTAGCGCCCAGGGCGACTAGTCGCTGGCAGTCGGCCTCCAACGCCGCAGCCACAGTGTTCCGCGAGGTCCTTAGCTGCTTGGCAATCGCGCGAGCCGACACCCCCTCCGCGCCATGCAATGCCGGATCTCAGCCCAGTCCTCCACAGTGATCACCCTCCTCATCGTTGAGGAAGTGGCTCACTTTTCGATCGCAGCATG
>CAZJNU010000059.1:0-16855 GCA_964547485.1 uncultured Actinomycetes bacterium | reverse complement strand
AATCCTCGGCGATCCGGACAGCAGTGCCGGGCATGGGTTGTCCGACCGACCCGATCCGCGGACGCTCGGCCCGGTTGAAGGTTCCGGAGGCCGTCGTCTCGGTCAGGCCGTAGCCTTCCATAACCGTCAGCCCGATCCCCGCGTAGAAGAGTCCGAGCCGTTCCCCAAGGCTGGCCCCACCGGTGATTGCGTAGCTGAGTCGACCCCCCATCGCCGCACGAAGCTTGCCGTAGACGAGTCGGTCGAAGATGGCATGTTGCGCGCGCAGCAGCCAGGACGGACCGCCGTCGTGGCTGGCCCGGCCATACTCGATGGCCACCTGCACGGCACGCTCGAAGATCCGGCCCTTACCCGACGCGTGCGCTTTCTGTTGAGCGGCGCTGAAGATCTTCTCGAAGATTCGAGGCACCCCGACCAGGAATGTGGGCGCGACGCTCAGCATGTCGGCAGGCAACTTCTTCGGGTTCGGGCAGTGCGCCACCTGCATCCCACCTTCGGCGCAGTACACCTGCGCTCCCCTGCCGAGCACGTGTGCCAGCGGCAGGAAGAGCACTGTCTTGGCGCCCGGTTCGCGCACGACCGGGCCGGTGGTGGCCACCAACGTCCGCACCACGAACAACAGGTTGCTGTGCGTGATGACGCAACCTTTCGGCCTGCCGGTGGTGCCAGACGTGTAGACGATTGTGGCCGGATCCCGCGGAGAGACGCGCGCGGCTCGCCCCTCCACCACGTCGTCGGCAACCTCCGCGCCGTCCACTGCCAGTTCGTCGAGCAGGCCATCGGTCATCACCCAGATGGGCGGCGGTGTTGAAGTTGCCGCTCTGACCCGGTCCGCCGCGGCCGCGGTGTCGGTGATGACTGCCACCACGCCGCTGTCCTGCAGAATCCAATCGATCTGTTCGGCCGAGGACGAGTCATAAATCGGCACTGCGAAACAGCCGGCACGCCACAAGGCGAAGTCCAGCACGGTCCACTCGTAGCGGGTGGGTGACATGATCGCCACCGGCGCGCCGTCGGGGATGCCACGTGCCACCAGGCCGCGCGCGACCGCAAGCACCTGTTCATCGAATTGCCGGGCCGTGACATCAGCCCAACCAGCGCCATCCGGCACCGCATATACGGGCCGATCGGGGAACGCGCGTGCATTGCGCGCCGGGATGGATCCGGCCGTGTCGACTATCGGTAGGTCAACCTCGGCTGGATACTCGAGTTCACGGAACTTGCTGGTCCTGTCGGACATAGTGATCCTGTCGGCGTGGGTGGTTCGTGGGCTACGAAACCGGAGGCGGACCTCCACTCCACAGTATGCCCACGGCCGGCGCGCCCGTGCCGGCTCGTAGGTGACCCGTCAGCCCGCCGAACTCGCTACCGCGAACGCCGCTCCGGTCGGGTCCACGAGTCCCCCGAACCTCATCGGCCCCATTTCCATCGCGGGGAACAGCACCGACCCGCCCAACTCCTCGGCTGCAGCCATGGTCGCGTCACAGTCACTGACGGCGAAGTAGACGAGCCAGAAGCTCGGCACCCCTTCAGGCACGTTCGGGGGCATCGCCATGGCACCAGCGTTGGACTTGTCCTCCGATTCCTTGGCCGGAACCGTGCCGATCGAATATCCGCCCTCCGGTCCGTCCTCCCAGACCCATCCCAGCACGTCGGCATAGAACGCCTTGGCCGCCTCGACGTCGAGACTCTGCAGTTCATTCCAGGTGAGGGAGCCGGGAACGTTGAACACTTCAGCGCCCTGGTGCGCCTGGGGCTGCCAGAGCCCCAAGGTGGCACCGGATGGGTCGGCGATCATTGCCATCCGACCTTGGTCCATCACCTCCATCGGGGGCATCACGACCGCTCCGCCTGCGGCAGCCACACGAGTCACGACAGCGTCGGCATCGGCGACAATCGCGTAGGAGTTCCAGTTGCTGACCCTTCCCTCAGCGGCCATGTCCGGCGGCAACGGACCCATGCCGGCCACCAGTTGCTCGTCAAGGCTGAACTGCGTGTAGTTGACGCCCATAGGGGTGGGCATCTCCGCTGCGGTCCAGCCGAACAGTTCGCCGTAGAACCTCGCCGCCCGAGCGGTATCGGTGGTGACCAGATCGACCCAGCCGATGAGGCCTTCAGGGTGCTTCATGACATTCCTCCTAGTTGCCAGCTCGAGCCCGCATGGCCCAAAGACTTCCGTCGTAGGTCACTGCCACGATTTCTCGGGTCGCGGTCTGCCCGAACGACGTCACACCCGGGAGGGAGCCCACCGTCCTGATCGCTCCGCCGCGCCCAACGGCCCAAACATTGCCTGTCAGCCAGTCCCCTGCCAGGTACTGTCCGGCGAGTAGCGGCGCAAATGCGCGGCCGCGGTAGACGTAGCCCCCGATCAGAGCCTCGGCTCCCAGCAGGGTCGGACACCCGGGCCGATCGCTGTGGCAGAAGACTGCCAGCGGAGGAGTCATCACCCGGCCAGCGCACCGACTGGAATCGAAGATCGCTCGTCCTTCCCTGCACGGCCAGCCGAGATCGCCGCCGGGCAATGTGAACGGAACACGGTCGACCTCCTCGAAGTCGCCCTGACCTACATCGCCGATCAGAATCTCACCGGTCACCGCATCAGTCGACATCTTCCAGGGATTGCGGGCACCGAGCAGCCACACCTTGACGATCGGGCGGCTTGCCTCGACTGTGATCAGCAGGATCTTGCCCAGAAGCGAACCTGGACGTCGGGCGTTGTCGAATCCGTCGCCACCACCGCCGCCATCACCGGTTCCCAACACCAACTGACCGCGCCGGTTCCACGTCATGGAGCCACCGTTGTGGTTGTCCGCGTCGGGGTGCGGCACCGCCAGGATCGGCACCACTCGGAAGCCACCTGGGGCGCGCGTTAGAACCGCCGCCAACACGAGCGCACCGTCAGCCCGGGTGTAGGTCACGTACGCCACACCGTTGATCGCGAACCGGGGGTGCAGTGTCAACCCGAGCAGCCCCTGTTCGCCGCCGGAGCTGTTGACCCGGCCACGAATATCCAGCCAGGGTCGGCCCGCCAGCCCGGCAGCCGACCACGCCCGGACCAGACCGCGACGCTCGGTGACTAGCAGAGTCCTGGCACCCAGCGAGGTGATGGAAGTCGGTTCGTTGAGGCCTCGCGCCAGCCGCGCGAAGGTGACGACCGGGGTCGCGGCCGCGGCCACTGGCACCGTCGGCGCCGGCGCTGGTGCGGCCGCAGTCGCCGTACCCGTTGCCCAAGCTCCGACCAGGACTGCCGCGGCTAGCATCGCCGCCACCGGCGCTGACGGCCACCAGCGCCGTGACCGATCGGTGGACCCAAGCTTGGTGCCGACCTCGTGTTTCCTCATCTCCGCACAGTAGGACCCAGGTACGACATTTCCCAACCTCCGTCAGGCCATTCCTTCCCCGACCTGGACTAGCATGCAGACATGCACCCCGGGGGCTCACCCAAGCTGGCGCACTCGCGCGGCGCGGCCCTCACTGGTCTGGGTCTTGCCGTCGTTCTCGTGGTGCCCACCGGCTCGCCAGCCGCCGGAGCCCCGGACAACGACTCCCGCCGCCAGGTTGCGGCAGCCGCGAGCCCCGGCTGGATCACGAACAAGCCGCGGCCACCCTGGATCGACGCGAGCTCGTGGGCCGAATTCGCCGGCCCGACCCAGCCGCCCTGGATACCTACAGGACAACAAGTCGCGGGTACTGCCTTTCAACCGCAGCGCGACGGCTTCTTCTTCTTCAACTACGGCAACACCGGCGCAGCCTTCCCGAACCGGTTGAACAACTACATCTTCGGGACTTCCAGCGGGGCGGTAACCAACCTCCGGATCCCCCAAATGATCGCCCTGTTCGGTCGGTCGGCGGTATGTATGCGTCCCGGGGGTGTCGTTCCGCGCGGGGAAATCCGGCCGCCGTGTCACCTCACGCCCGCCGCACAAGCGTGGATGACCGCGATGAACCGCGGCATGGACGGCGGCCACTGCTTCGGGATGGCCACGGTTGCAGCGCAACTGTTCAACGGACAGCTCCCCCGCGGCAGCCTCGGCGGGGACGGCCGAACGATCACGATTCCGTTCGACCCGAGAGCGACCGGCAAAATCGCGGAGAGATTTGCGATGCAGACCCTGATTCAGCAGACCCCGCTCACACCCAGCCAGGCGGTGGCCCTGCTCCGGCGGCAACTCCGCCCGGGCCGAACTCCCTACACGATGTCAATCACCTCGAACGGCGGGGAGGGCCACGCGATAACACCGGTCGCATTGCTCAACAAGGGCGCGGGGCAGTACGACATCGCCGTCTACGACAACAACTATCCGTCGAGGCTGCGCGCGGTTCACGCCGACACGGTCAATGAGAAGTTCGACTACCTCCTCTTCAGCAGCCCCGGCCAGCCCCCGGAGACGATGGCAGGCCTGCAGGGCCTGATTCCGACCAGCCAGTTGACGGGTCGATTCCCCGCTCCTTTCCTGGCGACTGCCAACCAGACCTTGCTGATGATGGGAGTGGGTCCGACTCAGACGCGGGTCAACGTCTCGGTGCGAGCACCCGGTGGTGGCGCCATCCCGGGACTCATCGTGATTCCGCCGACCAACCCCTGGCGCCCCGGGCTGGCCCAGCAACTACCCACTTACAAGGTCCCCAAAGGCGTGCCGTTCGAGGTGACCCTCAACAATTCCAACGGTGCCGCGGTGCAGCCGTGGCTGATGATGACCGACGGCGAAGTGCAGTTCCAGATAACCGGCGGCAACTACCTGATGAAGCCCCACTCTGTTGACACCCTGCGGATGACCCCAGCCTTCGGCCGCCTCGACTTCCACTCCAGTGAGGGCTCGCTGGTGTATCCCGCGGCCAGCGATCTGATCGAGACCAGCAGCGAATACTGGGTGCAAGTGGGTGCCAGTGCAATGTCGCCCGGCGGGACGTGGTCCATCGTCATGGACGAGGCGCTCGGAAGATTTTCCTACCGTGCCACCGGCGCCGCCCGCAACGCCCAACTGATGCTCGGCCAGACCTACAACGGAACCGACGGTCCTCGGCGCAACTCCAGCAAGTTGACCGGTTTCGGCATTGCCACCGGTGGGCAGCTGCTGTGGCGATATCGAAGTTGGCCGCTCGGCCAGCGCGGGACGTCGTTGCTGAAGACCGCCCCCGGAGTAGCCCCGCAGACCATCAATGTGCCGACCACGATCAATCCGCTGTAGCGCGGTTTTGCGCAGGCGTGTGGAATGACCGGACCCAGCAGTGGGCAGGCGCGCGTACACTCGGCGGATGCTCCCCCGATCGGTCGTTCGCGCTGCGGTAGCTACTGCACTGTTGACTTCCATCGCCGTCTGCGGAGCTGCTCCGTCGGCCCACGGTTCAACCGGCTCGCCCCCGCCATCGACGAGTGCGGCTACCGCCACTGCCGCGGCGAAGATCCGTCGGACCCCGGTGGTGTTCTTCCCCGGCTACGGAACGACGAGACTAGTGGTGACCGTCACGAACCAGCGGGGCTTACCCGACTGTCCACGGAACGGTTCATTCGAGGACGTCTTCACGATCAGCGGGGCCGCCGGACCGTTCAGCCAAGTCTGCCGTGACAAACTGCTGACACTCAACTACGACCGTTCGACTTCGCGCCCAATGCCGGAGCGGTTCTCGCGACCACTCGGTGTCAAAGTCGGTCTTGCGAACTTCGGCAAGGTCAGCAGTGCTCCCGCCTATGCCGACTTCTTTGCGAGACTTGCGGCTACCGGTTACCAACCGAATCGAGACTTGCGGGTGGCCGGCTACAATTTCAGGCTCACGCCCGATATGGACGGATTCCTGGTCCGCACCCGCAACCTGATCGAGGCCACCTACCGCAGCAACGGCGGGCAACGGGTGCGGTTGGTGGGCCATTCCAACGGCTCTGCCTACGCGCAGTACCTGCTCACCCATGTCTGCCCCGCCTGGAAGAAGAAGTACCTGCAGGGCTTCACCACCATCGCCGGCAACTTCCCCGGGCAGGGTTCCTTCTACTCGAAGTTGTTCATCGGCATGAATTTGTCCCTTTGGCCATTCCCGACGACGCAGGCCAACGCAGCGAGTAGCGCACGCCTGCTGGCGAGTTCCCCTTCGACCTATCTGACGGCCGCAAACCCCCGGTACTTCGGGCGCGGTGAGGTAGTCGTCCGGGATTCGAGCACGAATCGCTCCTATACACCGCGAGACTTCCCCGCCTTGCTCGCCCGGATGGGTATCGGTTGGGCGCAACCCATCGCCGACTACTACCTGGGCTTCGTCCGGTTCGCCGCCCCGCGCTACTTCCCCGGAGTCGATACCACGGCTGAACGGGGATCTGGGTTGTCGACTCCTGTCGGACTCGTGGTGCCGAGTCTCGCCTCCGGGCAGGTCCTCAGCGTCTCGGTTGACTCGTTCCTGCTCCGAACCGGAGACGGCGATCAGGAGGACACCACGAATCTGGCCGTCGGCGTCTGGCGACGGATGCCCTGCCACCGGTTCCGCTTGCTGGACAATCCTGGGGTCAGCCACTCAGGCCTACCAACCAACGAGAAGGTCGTCAGCCGGCTGCTCAACGATCTCGCTCGTCGCCCATCCACCTGCGCGGCCGCCTGACAAGGTGCTGGCCGGCACCTTGTCAGGACAAGCTGGCGGCATCAGAGCGCTTCGAAACCTCCGTCCACGGGAATCGTGACGCCGTTGACGTAGGAGAGCTCAGGATTCATCAGGAAGGCAATGACCGCGGCTACGTCCTCCGCTTCGCCGAACCTGGCCGCGGGGATCATCGGCAGGATTTGTTGACGGACTTGCTCGGGCATGTTCTTCTTCTGCATCTCGGTCATGATGATTCCCGGCGCCACAGCATTGGCCACCACACCTTGCGCACCGAACTCGACGGCCACCGATCGGATCACCGACTCCAACCCGGACTTCGCGGCCGAGTAGGCCGCACGACTCGGCATCGTCCGCCCCGCCAGCCCAGAGGAGACGGCGACCACTCGACCGAATCCGCGGGCGGCCATACCGGGGCAAATGGCCTTGATCAGGGCGATATTCGATGACAGGTCGACCTGCAGGATTTCGTCCCATGCCGACATCTCCAGGGCGCTGAGCAACTGCGGGTTGTTCATCCCGGCGTTGAGCACCAGACCATCGAAGTCCGAGCCATGGTCACGGAGGAAGCCGTCGACGCTGGCGCGAATGGCGAGGTCGAGTTCGTCCCTGGCCGGGGTGACCACCTCCCACCCGGCGGCCGTAAGTGCAGCTGCGGCGGCAGCCCCGATCCCGCGAGAGGCACCGGTGACCAGCGCCCTCCTGTCCTGGTGTCCCGCTGTGTCAGTCATAGCCCAGAGGATAGGGGTGCAGCCAATGCCGTCGCCACATCCTGATGGCGCGCCGGGCTATCGGTCTCGGCCACCTGGCGATGGTGGGTCCGGCGACGCGATCACGGCCGGGACCGCGAGTGCGATTGCAACGACTGCCACCGCAAGGAAACTCTCATCCTCGAGTGGAGTCCAGTAGACATCACGCAGATTGATCAGCAGGGCCAACTCATCGAGGATCAATGCCCAGGCGACGCCGAACAGGATCGGAGCCAGCCGGGCCTGCGAGATCGTCGAGGTCCAGCCCGCCGCAACCGCCCAGCCGACCGTCAGCACGAGCAGGATGGTCAAACCGAAGATGGCGTGGTGAATGTGGACCCCGGCTATCACCATCCCGCCGTTGCCGCCGGCTCCCCGAATGTGGAGCACCGTCGTGACGGCCCGAGTCACAGCCCAGGTGGCCAGAAAGGCGAGCAGTGCCCATCGGGCTCGCCAGCGCGGCGACCCCCTCCCCGCCCTCATCGGGCGACGCTCAGGACGGCGTCCATGCGGTAACGACGCACGATCAGGGCGGCCCGCACCAGCGACTCGCTGATCGCGAGGCTCAGCAACAGGGTCAGCGCCAGGTTGAAACTGGCTGAGGCCCGGAATCCGGTTTCCGCGACGACTCGAACGAGGATGAGGATCACGATCGCCGCATCACCGAGGACATCGCGGACCAGCACAACAGCTTTGAATTCGGGGACAGCACGGACGAACATGACCCGGGCACGGTGGATGCCGAAGATGACCCCCGGCACCAGACCGACGGCCGCCGCGATCCAGTGCTGATAGTCCTTCGACAGGTCATCCCAGAGCAGCACCCCGACCAGCACGATCTCGATCCACGGCTCCAGCACCACAATGGCCAGTAGCCGAAGGTCCTGGCCCGCCGCGATGTCGACAAATTCCTCGTCGGCCTTGCCCTTGCGCCTTGCCCACCAAATCCCGACGACAACGACCCACAAAAGCCCGACCGTGACGAGGACGTCCATTGCCGCAGAGTAGCGGCAGCCCCGAACTGGGACCGCACACGAACCACCACCTTTCCGGCAGTGACGCTGCGAGCGACGAGTGAAGCGCCGGCTGGCTCTCGTAGCATGGACCCATGACCCAGGAAGTCCCAGTCGGACCGGTTCCGGATCCAGTGCCCGAGTCGTTGCGGCTGCGCGCCTCGGACGCCGACCGAGACAGGGTCGCCGATGTTCTGCGTGAGTGTTACGCGGAGGGACGACTGACCCCCGCGGAGCACGAAGAACGACTGACGGCGGTGTACGCCGCCACCACAATCGGCGATTTGGTGCCCATTCTCACTGATCTGCCGGTTCCGCCGGGCACCCTTGCGGTTCCGACCAACAGTGTCGTTGCCAGCCACACCGGGAACGCGACGGTCGCCGCAAGAACCTCACCGGCTGCAGCTCAGAGTGGGCCCGTCGTTGCGGTATTCGGGGAATTCGAGCGTGCGGGTGTGTGGACCGTGCCGACAGAGCTGACCGCCATCTGCGTGTTCGGCGGCGGGAAACTCAACCTCACCGAGGCCGTCTTGACTGGTCAGGAAACCATTCTGACCGCGGTCTGTCTGTTCGGCGAGCTGAAGATCACCATCCCCGACGGGATGACCGTGCGGGGCGACGCAGTGGCTGTCTTGGGCAGCCAAACCCTCCCGCCCGGCCAAGCCACAGCGAACGGCCCGACGCTGGTGATCCGAGGAGCGGCAATCCTGGGAGAGATCAAGGTCGTCCGAGCGCCCAGTCCGTCGAGTCACTAGGCCCGGTCGGCAACTGGCGGGGACCAGACACGTAACCCATACTGCCGGATTCCGCGCCTACCCGAGCGGCGCGCTCTCAGCCGCGGGCATCAATCATGGGTGGCCCGGGCGGCGGCCGCCCCGTGCACCGAATCGTCGGCGAATGCCTCCGGCAGCGTAGCCCGACGCCACTGCCACAAACCGAAGGCGACCCCCAGCACGCCCACCAGCACCGCCCACTGCAGATAGGTGACCGTCATTGAGTGCTGGTCCGCCGAACCGTTCAGTCCGAAAGCCTCCAGCGAAGCAGCAGCCGCCACTACCCCAATGCCACCGGTGGTAACCATCACCGTCAGCAGAACGCCAGCCGCGGCACCCGCCTGCGAAAGCCGCACCACACTCTGGACCGCGATGTTGCCGAATTGGAACCCAAGCCCGAGGAAGAACGACGCGATGCCCATCAACACCAGGTAGACGACGAGGTTCTCGGAGAAGGCCAGCCCAGCCAGGCACAGCGCCCCGGCGATCATCGCGACTGTCATCACCTGCTGGCCCGCGAACCGAGGTGCGAGTCGCCCGCTGATGGGGCCGCCGATCGAAAGACCAACCGCGGCCGGGATGAACAACAGGCCCGCCGCAAGACCCGACAGCCCTCTGGTCTGCTGTAGGTACAGCGTCGCGAGGAAGATCATCACGCACAGTCCGGCATTGGCGATGGTGGCGGCCAGCACCAGCGCGGTGAACCGCTGGTTGCGCCAAAGGTCCGGCGGAAGCACCGGCCAACTCGACCGCCGCTCCCAGACGACGAACCCGATCAAAGCGATCAGCGCGACCAACGCTGGGAAGATGGTCAACCAGAACGAACCGGGCGAAGTCGACAGATCGTCGAGGGCGAGCGAGAACCCCGCGACCAGCAGCGCGATCAGCACAATGCCCAGGTAGTCCAGATTCCGAATCCGCTTTCCGGCCAGGTCCGGGTCGGTCTGCTCGCGGAGTTGGAACGCACCCCAGATCACCCCGGCGGCGGCGATCGGCACATTGACGAAGAAGACCCAGCGCCAGCCGATCGTGGCGGAGAAGGCGCCGCCCAGGATCGGACCGGCGGCGGTGCCGATGCCGGCGAGTCCGCTTAGGAAGCCGAGCATCTTGGGTCGCTCCTGGTCGGTCGTGGCGTTGCTGACGAGGGCGAAGGCGACCGGGAAGTAGAGGCCGGCACCGAGGCCCTGCACAATCCGAGCCACGATGACCGAGTCCGCTGTCGGAGACAGCCCACACCACAGCGACGCCACTCCGAAAATCGACAGTCCGATCAGGACGATCTTCTTCCGGCCGACCAGGTCAGCCAGCCGACTGCCAGGAACCATCGCGATTCCCAGCGCGATCATGTAGGCGCTTACCGACCACTGCAGATTTTCCGGGGTCGTGTCCAGATCCTCTGCCATGTTGGGCAGCGCCAGGGCGAGCGCGAAGTAGTCGAGCTGCACACAGATGAGGGCGATCGCGATCGCGCCGAACCGTCCCAGCGCGTTCCGCATCGTCGACATCGGACCATGGTCCCACCAATGTGATTCCCGGATGCAGGTTTGCCAGGCGTCATGGGTGGGTAGATGTTACACACGCCGGGCGGTTGTACCACCCGGATTCCTATCCAAGGCAGGTGTACGGGACATGACCCGCAGACGATATTCATTCGCAGCTCTAGGCGGCGTGCTGGCAATCGCGGCGACCGCCGTCACTGGCGTGGCAGTGGCGGGACCCGCTGCTGCAGCAGGCTCGGTTGCCACCGTGACCACCACACCGACACCCGTCGCTGTCTCCCTGGGTGACAGTTTCATCTCCGGCGAAGGCGGCCGGTTCGCAGGCAGCGTCTACAACAACCTGGGCTCCGACGGTGAGTCCGACACTGGCCCGCACAACCTCGGGTGGGATGTCTACCGCGACCAGAACGGCAACCCCATCTCCGGTGAGCGGGAGCGCTGCCACCGTTCGGTCTCTGCAGAGATCAACGGCGCCGCCAAAGCCTTCGGACAGGTTCCGATCAACCTTGCCTGTTCCGGTGCCACAACACGCGACATCCTGACCGACAGTCGCCGCGGCGAGAAACCCCAGATCCAGCAACTTGCCGCAGTAGCGGCAGACAAGACCAAGCAGATCAAGACCATCGCAGTGTCGATCGGTGGCAACGACCTCGGCTTCGCCAGCATTTTGGCGGACTGCACCCAGATCACCAACTACCACGACTGCGGTACCAATGGCACGTACGCCAAACTGGAAGCGCGGCGGGCGACGGTGAAAGCCAACATCACCTCGACGCTGAACGCGATCACCACCACGATGCGGAACAACGGCTACGCCGACGATAGCTACAAGTTCGTCTACCAATCGGGTCCAGACCTGTTTGCGACGTCCGGCTCTCGCTACCGATCCTCCAGCGTCTTCAGTTGGTACAAGGAGAGCCCGGGAGTACCGATGAGCGACGGCACAGTCGACTTCGCACACAACGCAATCGTGCCCTTCATCGGCAAACTGATGAAGGATGCTGCCACCTCCGCTGACAACAAGCACCTCCAATTCCTGGACCTTGAGAACGCGTTCGAGGGCCACCAGCTCAGCCACACGGCTACCGAGCAGATCACCGTGCCGTGGGTGGGTAAGACGAAGACGCCGGTCGCCAGCACCGCCGAGTGGGTCGTCCCGATCAACTCCAACTACATGGCGGGGACCATCTTCGACACCGAGCGCCAGCAGGAGAGCTACCACCCGAACAAGTTCGGTCAGGACGCTCTGACCACCTGCCTCGTGGGAGCGCTCAAGACGAACGCTTCGGAGGTCTTCTGCGCCGGCCACGGCGGCCAGCCGCCATCCGCGCAGACCATTACCACCAACTGACCGATCCGCGACCGAACAGGGGTTCCCATGACCACCGATCCGATTCCCAGCGACCTTGACGATCTCTACCGCGATCTCCATCGCCACCCCGAATTGGGGTACCAGGAGCACCGCACGGGGGGTATCGTCGCCGACCGGTTGACCGCCTTGGGGTTCGAGGTGACAACCGGAATCGGGCAGACCGGCGTGGTCGGGATGCTGCGGAATGGCGAGGGTCCGATGGCCCTTCTGCGGGCCGACATGGATGCCCTCCCAGTGTTGGAGGAGACCGGCCTCCCCTATGCCAGCAGCGCCACGGGCATCACTGCCGAGGGCCGTGAGACCCCGGTGATGCACGCCTGCGGACACGATATGCACGTCACCTGCCTGGTCGGGGCGTGCCAGTTGCTAGCGACCAGCAGGGACACCTGGTCGGGCACCCTGATGGTGGTGTTCCAGCCTGCGGAGGAGAGCATCAACGGCGCGCAAGCCATGGTCGATGATGGACTGTTCGAGCGCTTTGGCATACCCGATGTGGTGCTGGCCCAACATGTTGCCCCGATCCCGGCTGGCGTCATCGGCTTGCACGCGGGCCCGATGTTCGCTGCCTCAGATGCTCTGCGGGTAACTCTGCACGGAACCGGCGGCCACGGGTCGCGCCCCGAGGCCTGTGTCGATCCGATCGTGATGGGAGCCGCGATCGTGATGAGATTGCAGACGATCGTCTCCCGACTGATCGCGGCAACCGACACCGCTGTCGTGACGGTGGGTGCCTTCCGCGCCGGAACAGCCTCCAACATCATCCCGGCCGACGCCGAACTCCTGCTGACTGTTCGCACCTTCGACGCCGGAGTTCGGCGACGGGTTCTCGCGGCAATCGAGCGAATCGTCCACGCTGAGGCGACCGCGTCCGGCGCCCCGCGTCCACCCGAAATCGTGGCTTTCGAAGGCACCGGCGTTGTTGTCAACGACGCTGCTGCCGTCGAACATACCCGGTCGTCGTTGGAGTCAGTTGGGGCAATCGTGGTGGACCCGGGCCCGGCTTCGGGCAGCGAAGATGCCGGCATATTTGCCACAGCGGCAGAGGCACCCATCGTCTACTGGCTACTCGGCGGCGCGGACCAGGCCGAGTTTGCTGGCGCCACTAGCGTTGAGGCGATTGCGGCCAGGATCACCGAACTGCCAGCAAATCACTCTCCCAAGTTCGCCCCCGTCATCCAGCCGACGCTGAACATCGGGGTGGCAGCCCTGGTGGCCGCGGCGAGGTGCTGGCTGCCGAGCCATCAGTAGCGGGCATCGTCGGGGGTGACAGGATCAACTACATGCCCGACAACGACCCACTACTGACCCCGCTCTCCCTCGGCGCCATCGAGGTGCCGAACCGCGTCTTCATGGCGCCCCTGACGAGGTCCCGCGCAACCGATCCGGACGGCCTGGCGACACCGCTGATGACGACGTACTACTCGCAGCGGGCGACCGCCGGGTTGATCATCTCCGAGGCGACGAACATCTCCGAAATCGCCCGCGGCTACGCCTGGACACCTGGCATCTACTCGGCCGAGCAGGTGGCTTCCTGGCAGCCGGTCACGGCCGCCGTGCACGCCGCCGGGGGCCGGATCTTCTGCCAGCTCTGGCACACCGGACGGGTGTCCCACGAGTCGCTGCACCCTGGCTCCCCGCCGGTGTCGTCGTCATCGCTGGAGTGCGAGCAGTGTCAAGCGTTCATCCGAGTCGGTGACCGTGGTCAGCGGGCCGCGGCCACGCCACCGCGGGCGCTTAGCTCGGTTGAGATCGCTGCAACGATCGAGGACTACGCTGCCGCCGCAGTCAACGCGATCGCTGCCGGTTTCGACGGTGTCGAGGTGCATGGCGCGAACGGTTACCTGCTGCAGCAGTTCCTCTCACCCAACGTCAACAACCGCGACGACCGATACGGCGGGAGCACCGAGAACCGGGCGCGACTGCTGCTCGATGTGGTCGACGCGGTGGTGGCCGCAGTCGGCAGTGGACGGGTGGGCGTGCGAATCTCGCCGGTGTTCGGATTCAGCGGTATTGCCGACCCCGACCCCGGCCCGGTTCATCGCTTCATCGCAGCCGCGTTGTCCGATCGAGCCATCGCCTACCTGCACCTGGCTGACACCGGCACAATGGCGCCGGGAGCAGAGCCTCGAATGGACGAGATTCTGGAGTTGATGCACGCGGCATTCAACGGCCCGGTCGTCCTCAACGGTGGCTACGACGTCGATCGCGCCCGGCGGGATATCGCACGTGGCGAAGCTTCCGCTATCGCCTTCGGCCGAGCATTCCTGGCGAACCCGGACCTACCCGCTCGGCTGGCCTCAGGTCATCCGTTGAATCCGCCCGATCCCAAGACCTTCTACGGCGGCGCCGAGACTGGGTACACCGACTACCCCAAGTGGGGGTAGCGCTTCAGCATCGCTAGCTCGCGTCAGCGAACGTGGCGGTGGTCATCCGCGCCGCCGTCGATGAACGACTACATCTGCCGAAGCACCTGCACACCCTTAGCCAGGACCACGTCCTGACCCCGGGCGGTGTTGATGGCATTGGGCCACGTCATCGGAACTAAGTCCGTCGGCAGGACTCCCCCCTGACCGAACCGACTGTCGAGTTGGACGACCTTGTTCCGATCGAGTGACTGCCCGAAGGGCCAGCCCACCATGAATCCACCTGGCATCAACGCCGCAGCTCCGACCATGCCAAATGACCCGTTGGTGCTGGTGAATCCCACGACTCTGCCCTGCGGAAGTCGCTTGATTCCCATCGCCACACCCTCCCCGGAACTGACGCAGCCGTTGTTCACCAGCGCGACCACAGGACCGTTGAAGTGCGGAATCCCCGGCTTGACGATGATCCCTTGGCCCGGCCGGACGTATTCGCCGGTAACTTCGTCGATCACCCAAATCTGGAACTTCCGGGTGGTGGGCACGATGTAACTCTGATACTCGTAGAAGGCATTGCGCGGGTAGAACGAAGCCATGAAATCGGCCACCATCTGATCAGAGCCGCCCGAGTTGGACCGAATGTCGACGATGACGCCAGCTACCTTCGCTTTGTTGAAGGCTGTGATCGCCATCCGGAACTGCTGCAGCGTAGGCGTGTGGTCCCCGGGTACCTCCGGCGGCAGATCAATCTCGGCATTGACGCGAACGTAGCCGATATTGCCCGCGACCAGGCGATACTCGACCATCTTCTTGGGCCATCCCGAGGTCTTGAGAGTCGACTCAGCGTCAGTCATGATCAGGGTTTCCATGTGATCATCGACCGCAGTCAGCCGGACCGTCGACGCACGAACCTGCTGGGGATTCAGGAACGACACCACTTTCTGACTGCGAACCGGCCCCCGAACTAGGAACCGCAGCTGTTCGTAACTGGTACGCGCATCGGTCGGTTGCTGGGGAGCCAGCACAGTGGATGTCGTTTTCGTGGCGACATCGATTCCGTTGCCGCCCCAGGAGACGACTCGGGCACCCACCCGTATTCCCGCACGGGCCGCGGGTCCGCCCGGCTTGACCCACGTTGCGACGACTGCACCGTTATCCAGCCTCGTCAGGATCAGGCCATATCCACCGCCCACGAGCTGCTGAAAGATGGCCGGATCGTCAGTGAATCCCGCGTGGCCATCCCGGAGTTCATGGGTGTATTCACGGAGCGCCAAGTAGTAGGCAACGCGGTCATTCGTGGCCTCTGCGCGCGCAATACGCGGCTGATACTTCCGGTAGAGCCGCTGCCACTGGATGCCTTTCCACTCGGTGAAGGCGTATTCGCGGAACATCTTGTCGTTCAGCCGTTTGAAGGCTGCCTGCCAAGTCATCCGACTGAGATCAACCCGAGGCGGCGGCGTGTAACTCGTCGGTAGCCCGACAGCTGCACCGACGACCATTCCATCAGAGGCCTGGGCAGCCCCGCTGGCCGCAGGCGCTCCGACAAGCACCCCGGCCGCGACCAAGGACATCCCTGAGATCAGCACGCAGGCCCGCCGACGTCGACGAAACCTGCTCCAGGATTCAAACTTCTCGTCACCGGTTGCGTGCCCTACCGTCGTCATGGCGTCTCCCATGGATTTCACCCCACTGCCGAGCCTACGCATCATTCCCGTCCCGTCGGTGTCCCTTTTCGGCCGCACGAGTGAGGTTCCCAGCGGGCCCACCCCCTCTTGTTCAGCATTGACGGCCCCGTGGTCGCCCCAGAGCATGGTCCCGACTCCCACAGGTCCCAGACATCCACACTGATAAGGGTTGGGCACACAAGAGTTGAACGTCTCTGCCTCAATCGACCCATCAAGAACGAGTTCTGGAGTGTGGAAGTCCGCGCGGCTTCGCTATCTTGTCGCACGGTCGTGGTAGTGTACAGGTGTTCGAGTAAATGGTGGCTTGTGGAGATGGTCTCGGCCCGGTTGTTGGTGGGGCTGGTGGTGGCGGGTGTGGCTCGAATGCCCCTGTCCGTTGACTAGCTCGAGAGGTGTTGTGCGCCATGGCATTCGCCCCGCAGTCCCCGCCTTCGCAATCGCCACCGGAATCCCCGTCGCCGGGGTCCCCGGCCTCGGAATCGCCGGCCTCGGAGTCACCTGCAGGTGCACAGCGCCCGGCTGAGGGTGCGCGGTCGGGTGCCGAGGATGGTTGGGCGGTTCCCGGTGTGAGCGGGCAGTCGCCAGCTTCCGCCGACTCGGGCCAGCCAGCCTCCGGGCAGCCGTCTCGTGACCGTGGCCCGTCCAGTGCCGGCCGTGGATCGGCCCGTGGCCGTGGACCTGGCCGTGACCGTGGCCGCCGGTCTTCGGGTAGTCGTGGTGGTGGCCGGTCCGGGGATGTCGATCCCCGCGAGGTGTTGACCGCCGATCAGGTGGAGGCGTTGGCGGGTGTGTCGGCGGCTATCGAGGTGTTGGCCCAGGTGT
>CAZJNU010000058.1:14826-17027 GCA_964547485.1 uncultured Actinomycetes bacterium | reverse complement strand
TGACGAGGCGCTCGATCTCGTCGAACATCTTCGGATACAGAGTGGCGAACGCCAGATCTTCCAACTCCCACTTGATGGTGTTCATCCCGAGCCGATGCGCCAACGGAGCGTAGATCTCGAGCGTCTCGCGGGCCTTGCTCAGCTGCTTCGCCGGCGGCATCGCGCCCAGCGTACGCATGTTGTGCAGCCGATCCGCCAACTTGATGACGAGCACGCGGATATCCCGGGCCATCGCCACAACCATCTTGCGTACGGTCTCGGCCGCACTGGCGGATCCGTACTTGACCTTGTCGAGCTTGGTGACACCGTCGACTAGGTCCGCGATCTCGTCGCCGAAGTCGCTGCGCAACTCGGCCAGGCTGTAGTCGGTGTCTTCGACGGTGTCATGGAGCAGCGCGGCCGCCACAGTCGACCCGGTCATCCCCAACTCGGCCAGGATCGTGGCCACCGCGACCGGGTGGGTGATGTACGCCTCGCCGCTGCGCCGGCGCTGGTTGCGGTGATGATAGGCGGCCACCTCGAAGGCCCGGTCGAGCACGTCCCACTCGGTCTTCGGGTGGTACTGCTTGAGCACCCGCTTGACGGGCTCCAACATCGGGTTGGCATTGTTCCGGGAACCGGTGATGCGGGCGAATCGTGACAGCCGACGGGTACGGGTCGCGGCCAACGGCTGACCGCCAGTGTCGCCGCCGGGATCGGCGCCAGCCACCTCATCGCCGGAAGCAGGCGCGACTTCCTGAGTCATGACCACCTCCCTGCCGCCGTGTGCTGGCGAGTGTACGCCCCCAGCCCGCTCGCGTGGCGGGAGTCGCTAGCGCTTGCTGCGCGGGGTGTTCTTGGGTTGGTTGCGGGGTCCGGCCTGCCGGTGCGGTCGTTCTTTCCGTTCCGGAACTGCCGCCGCGGCCGTCGCCGCAGCAACCTCGGCAGCATCGTCACCCGTGCCGCCGGCACCTCCACCACTGCCGCCGGCCCCTGCGGTGACCTCACCGGCACCGTCGGCGCCCTTTCGATTGGCTGACGCCCCGGCTCGCCGCGCCAGCACCCGCTGCGCCAGCGACTTCATCTGTGGCTGCGCCTCCTTCAACTGACAGAGGAAGGGGGTGGCCACGAACAGCGACGAGTAGGTGCCCGCCAGCAGCCCGACAAACAGGGCCAGCGCAAGGTCCTTCAACGTGCCCGCGCCGAGCAACCCGACCCCGACGAACAGGATGGCCGCCACCGGCAGCAGCGCAACGATGGACGTGTTGATCGACCGGATCAGGGTCTGATTCAGGGCGAGATTGGCGGCTTCGCTGTAGGTCATCCGGCTTTGGCCGAGGATGCCCCGGGTGTTCTCCTTGACCTTGTCGAACACCACGACGGTGTCGTACAGGGAGAACCCAAGGATCGTCAGGATGCCGATCACGGTCGCCGGCGTCACCTCGAACCCGACCAGGGCGTAGATCCCCACCGTGATGACCACATCGTGCACCAGCGCTACCAGCGCCGCCATCGCCATTCGCCACTCGAAGTAGATCGACAGGAAGATGACGACCGCAATCATGAACACCAACAGGCCCAGCAGCGCCTTCTTGGTGATCTCACCACCCCAAGAGGGACCAACCAACTGAATCTTGATCTCGTTGGCCGGCACCTTGCATTCCGCCGCCAGCCCCTCGATCATCTGGGCGCTCTGCGCCGGCGACAGTGCCTCGGTCTGGAGCCGGATCCGGCTCTCGCCGAGTTCCTGCACCACCACACTGGTGGCCCCAGTCGAACCGGCCACCTCCCGGACCTGCGTCACGGAGCAACTGGACTTCGGCACCACGAATTCGGCTCCGCCACGGAACTCGATCCCCAGGTTCAGTCCGCGGAAGAGGATCCCACCGATGGCCAGCAGCAGGATCAGCGCCGAGATGGTATACCACAACTTCTTGCGTCCGACGATGTCGTAGGAGACCTCGCCGCGGTACAGCTTCCCCGTGAAATTACCCACCCGCGACACTGTCCGCCCCCTTCTTCTCGGACTTGCGCGCCGACTTCTCGCCCGGGTCCTGTTTGACACCGAGGCGCCTGGGATCCAGCCCACTCATCGGGTGGCCCGCTGCGAACCAGCGCGTCCGCGAGAGGTAGGACACTAACGGGCGGGTGAACATGAAGGCGACCAGCACATCGATCAGCGTTGTCAGGCCGAGCACGAAGGCGAATCCGCGGACGTTGCC
>CAZJNU010000058.1:9276-14726 GCA_964547485.1 uncultured Actinomycetes bacterium | reverse complement strand
GCGTAGGTGATGACGGCCGCGAGCACCAGCGAGATCACCGCCACGAAGCCGAGCGCACGGTAGTAGATCATCAGGTAGACGCCCACCAGCGCGAGCCCGAGTGCACCGGCGATCAGACCCGCCTTCAACTGGTCCGAACCCAGCGTCGGCGACACGGTGGTGACCTCGGCAACGTCCAGGGTGATCGGCAGGGCCCCGTATTTGAGGATGTTCGCCAGGTCCCGAGCCTCGGTCACCGTGAACTTTCCGGTGATCTGCGCCTGGCCACCGAGGATGGCCTGCTGGAACACCGGGGCAGACTGCACCAGGCCGTCCAGCACGATTCCGAACTGGTTCTGCGGCGGTTGCAGGGTCACCAGCTTCGAGGAGGTGGTCGCCAGCGACTTGGCACCGGCATCGTCAAACGTGAGATCCACCTGCCAGCCGCCGCCACCGTTCTGCGGCAGCGTCGCTTCGGCGTTGGTGACGTTCGTGCCGCGAAGGAAGGCCGGCTGCAGCAGGTACTTGGCCTGCCCCTCGCGGTCACAGGTGACGATCCACTTCGCCGGGTCGTCCGGAGTGCCACCCTGGCGGTTGGCCGGGTTGGTGCAATCCAGGTTGGTCATCGCTCCGAGGATGGCCGGATCGGTCGCGGTGGCGGCCTGCACCGGCGCCTTCGCGGTATAGGGCTTTTTCGGCGGTGCCGTTGGGCCTGGCGCGACTATCGTCTCGACCGCGCGGAAGTCCAGCAACGCCGTCTGCTTCAACTGCTCCGCTATCTGCTGCTGGTTCACCCCGGGCACCGACACGACGATTGCCGAGTTCGCGCCGGAGCCCTGCGTGGTGACTTCAGCCTCGGCGACTCCGAACGCATTGACCCGCTGGCGGATGATCTCCACCGACTGCTTCAGCGCGACGTCCGTGATCTGACCCTGACCCTCGATCGCCCGGGGTACCAGGATGACCTGGGTGCCACCCTTGAGGTCCAACCCGAGCCGCGGGGTGTGGGCGAGCCCAGGCCAAAACGCCCAAGCCAGCAGCCCCACCAGCAAGATGAGCAGGATGAGCAGCACCCGGCCAGGCCGGTACCGCGCAGTAGACGATGCCATCAGAGAGGTTCAGCTCCGCGGTTAGGAACGCTCGCTGGACCGCGCCGGGACCGCGGTGCCGGTCGCGTCGGCGCCCTGGCCAGTGCCGTTGCTCGCCGTGCTGGCCGGTGGCGCTGCGTTGGTCGCGTCATCGCCGCTGCTGGCCTCGCGGTCATCGGCGAGTGCGCCCGCGGGATCGAGGTCGGCGGTGTCCAGGTCCAGCTCGTCGTGCTTGATCTTGGCCACCGCTGCCTTCGCGTAACGGATTTCGACACCGGGGGCGACCGACAGGGTGATGACGTCATCGTCTACCGAGGTGACCGTGCCGTAGATGCCCGCAGTGGTCATCACATCCATACCGGGGGCCACGCTCTCGACGATCGCGAGCGCCTCCGCCTGACGCTTCTTCTGAGGCTTGATGATCATGAAGTAGAAACCGACGATCATGAGCACGAGCATCAGGGGGAACAGGATGTTCACGAAGCCTCCAGTACCGTTCGGGCGCCTGTGCCCGATCCGTCCGAGCGATCCTAACGCGCCAGCCGTCGCGCCGCTGGTAGCCGGGCCGGGAGTCAGCCGAAGATCGTCGGTTGACTTGCGGCCGGCGGCTCGATCCCGAAGTGGGACCAGGCCTCCTGGGTGGCGACCCGCCCGCGTGGGGTGCGCATCAGCAACCCCTGCCGTACCAGGAAGGGTTCGCTCACGGTTTCGACGGTTTCGGATTCCTCAGCCACTGCGACGGCCAAAGTGTTCAGGCCCACCGGGCCGCCTGCGAACCGGGTGAGCAGCGCAGTCATCACGGCCTTGTCGAGTCGGTCCAGGCCGAGTTCGTCGACGTCGTAGAGCGCCAGCGCCGCCTGCGCCGTCGCCAGGTCGACCGTGCCGTCGCCGTGCACCTGCGCGTAGTCGCGGACCCGGCGGAGCAGCCGGTTCGCGATCCTCGGCGTGCCGCGGGACCGAGAGGCCACCTCGGCGGCGCCGTCGGTGGTGATCCGGACATCGAGCAGACCAGCCGACCGGGCGATGATCAGTTGGATCTCGGCCGGCTCGTAGAAGTCCATGTGGCCGGTGAATCCGAACCGGTCGCGCAGCGGCCCCGGCAGTAGCCCGGCGCGGGTCGTCGCGCCGACCAACGTGAAGGATGCGAGGTCGAGCGGGATCGCAGTCGCGCCGGGCCCCTTACCCACGACCACATCGACCCGGAAATCCTCCATCGCCATATAGAGCATCTCTACCGCAGGCCGTGCCATCCGGTGGATCTCGTCGAGGAACAGGATCTCGCCTGGCTCCAGACTGGTCAGCACCGCCGCCAAGTCCCCCGCATGCTGGATCGCCGGGCCGCTGGTTATCCGGATCGGACTGCCCAGTTCGGCCGCGATGATCATCGCCAAGGTGGTCTTGCCGAGTCCCGGGGGTCCACTGAGCAATACGTGATCGGCGGGTCGGCCGCGCTGTTTGGCGGCGGTGAGTACCAGCCCGAGCTGGGCCCGCACTCGCTGCTGACCGATAAACTCGGAGAGGTCCGCGGGCCGAAGGGCTCCTTCAACGTCGGTGTCCTCGCCGGCTTTCACCGGATCCACCAGCCTGTCGCCTTCGGTCATGCGCTGCTCCCCTCCGGCATGCCTGGCAGCACTGTGCGCCACGCTCGGTCCCCCTCGGTCATGCCCGGTCCAACCGGTTCAGCGCCCGCCGCAGCAGCGCCGACACGTTCGTGGTGTCCAGCGACTCGGCGGAGACGTCATCCGCCACCAACGACACCGCCCGATCCGCGTCGCGCGGTTGCCAGCCGAGGCTGACCAGACCCTCTGTCACCTGCGACTGCCAGCCACCGCTGCTGGCGGGTGCTGCTGCGCCGGTCGCCGCCGGCGCGACCTTGTCCCGCAACTCCAACACAATCCGCTCAGCACCCTTCCGGCCGATTCCCGGCACCTTCGTCAGCGCGGTGGCGTCGGAGGCTGAGATCGCCCGGTTCAGACCTGCGGTTCCGAGCGCGCCCAGCGCCGCCACCGCAATCCGCGGCCCGATTCCGTTCACTGTCTGCAGCAGGTCAAATAACCCCCGCTCGTACTCGTCCGCGAAGCCGTAGAGGGTCCAGGCGTCCTCCCGGACCACCAGCGCGGTCGCCAACGTGACCTCGGCGCCGGGACGCATCAGCCCGAGGGCCGCTGGCGTGCAGATGACCAGCAACCCGATACCGCCGACCTCCACCACCGCCGATTCTTGGGTGAGGGTGAGGCAACGCCCGCGCACAGAGGCGATCACTGTCTGGCCGCCAGCGCAGCTTCGATCCGGCGACGACCCGCGCCCCGCCACAACTCGGTGATGGCCAGCGCCAAGGCGTCAGCCGCGTCGGCCGGCTTGGGAACGTCGGTCAGTCGCAGAATCCGCGCGACCATCGCTCCAACCTGGGCCTTGTCGGCCCTGCCGGATCCGGTCACCGCCGCCTTCACCTCGGTGGGCGTGTACATGGTGATCGGCACGGATGCCCGATGCGCCGCCAGCACGCAGATCCCGGCAGCCTGGGCGGTACCCATCACGGTCCGCACGTTCACCTGACTGAACACCCGCTCGACCGCCAGTCGGTCGGGTCGATGTTCGGCGATCAGCGCCGTGATGGCGCGGTCAATCGTCTCGAGCCGTGCGCCGAGCTCCCACTGCGAGTCGGTGGTGATCACTTGCACGTCAATCAGCGTGGCCGAATTGCCCGTCCGGCCGTCGACGACGCCGACACCACAACGCGTCAACCCCGGATCGACTCCCAGCACGCGCACGGACTCTCCGTTCCCAAGGTCAACAGGTCCTGCGACAGGTTATCCCGCGCACGCTCACCCCCGCGGTTTCGGCGCGCACAGGGCGTCTCCATGCGGTGGTGCGGCGCTGCGGTGCGCGTCGAGGCTATTCGGTGGTGACCTTCGCCCGGCGACGCGTCAGCGGGGTGCCGGTGCCCACTGACTTCCCGGTGACTGTCCGAAACCCCGCCCGAAGGCAGCGGATCAGTTCCTCCCGGTCGTCCACCGCGGCGTCGTCGGTGCTGATCCCGACCGAAGCCGTGCCGTTGTAGGTGAGCATCGTGACGTTCACGGCCGCGCCAATAGTCGCCACCAGCGGGTACATCCGGCTCACCCGGGCCCCAGCCAGCCACACCGGAACGGGGACTCCAGGCACGTTGGATGCCGTCAGGTCACTGGCCTGGGCGACGGCCGAGATCAACTCGGGCGGGATCAGGCGGCTCAATTCGGCGAGTTGGTCGGCCATCGCCAGTGCCGGTTCCTTGCGCCAGCGTTTGACTGTTTGACCGACCTCGGCCATCAACTCAATCGGGTTGCTCTCCTCGACCGGCAATTCGAACCGTGCGATGGTGACTGCGTTCTCCATCCCGCCGCCGGGTTTGCGCAGGCTGATCGGCATGTTCACCCGCAACTTGTCCACCGGTTTGCCCATCCGCCGGTGGTACTCCCCCAGTCCCTCGGCAATCGCGGCCAGGAAGACGTCGTTGGCGGTGGCCTCCTGGGCCTTGGCCTTTGCCCGGATATCGGCGAACTTCATGTCGAAGGTGTCGAAGTGGTAGTTGGTGCTCCGCTGTGTCATCAACGGCGATAGCGGACCCAACGGGATCTTCGTCATCCTGAGCATGGATCCAGCCGTCTTGAGCACGCGATTGGCGGTCGCGCCGGGGTCCTTCATCGCGGCCAGCGCCGCCGGACCGAGACCACTGATGACATCCGCGGCCGTCTTGGAGACCCACCCGAGATTGTCCTTGATCACCGCGTCGAGGCCCGCCGCCTCCGCCTCTGCCGGGGTCGGTTCCGGCGGCATCGGACCCAGATCCACCGTGCCAGCTGCAAAGTCGAACAGTGCCGCCCCCAACATCATCGCCCCTTGCCCGTCAGCGATGGCGTGATGGAGTTTGACGATCACGGCGGCCTTGCCGTCGGACAATCCTTCAAGGACTGTCACTCGCCACAGCGGCCGATCCCGATCAAAGTCGGTCATGCTCTGGCGGCGAGCATCCTCCAGCACGTCAGCCCACCGAGAGCGGGCCGGCATCCGGAAACGCCGCAGGTGGAAGGACAAGTCGAAGTCGGAATCGACCACCATCCGAGGGGTCTCGTAGCCGATCGGGCCCTCGACCACCTTCTGCCGAAGCACAATTGCAGTCCTGCTCGCCCGGTCGAATCTGTCCACCAGCCGATCCCAGTCCGGCGCAGAGTCAAGCAGCAACAGGCCGATGATCGTGGAGCGCATGACGGGATCATCCGAGGCCAGCCGCCAGGTTGCGAAGTCCCAGCTCGACATCTTCTTGGCGGCGGTTGGCACCGTCGTCGGCGGCTTCTTCTCGACCTTCTTCCCGCCGGGGGTCACCTTCGTGCCGGGGGCGACCTT
>CAZJNU010000058.1:5179-9176 GCA_964547485.1 uncultured Actinomycetes bacterium | reverse complement strand
CTCGGACGAGTCAGCCTCAGCAGGTGGAGTGCTCTTGGTGGGGGGCGTCGCGGGCACTGCTTCTTTCGGCGCCTCTGCGACAGCCGCGTTCACGTCCGCTGAGCGGTCGTCGGTCACTGCTAGCCAGCCTTCCCACATCGATCTTGAATGTTGATGGAATCCGAACTGTCGCGATCGGATCGACGGCGCCGGAACATTTAGCGGTAGCCGACTCGAACCCTGCCGAACCTAGTCGCACAGAAGGCCTTTTGCCCATTGAACGGTCGCCAACCGAACCTCGCTGCCAGGAGTGCAGGGTCGCACAACCAACGGACGCGGCCCGAGCCCCTACGTGCGGTCGCTGGGACCAGTGGGTGGCGTTCGTGTCCCCGCGCGGCGCTCACGGCTCAGTGTCCGAACGAATCAGCGGGTTACCGGCAAGTAACCGGAACCGCGCATACGCTATGACGTACACAATGTTCCGGTTACTTGCGAGTAACCCGAAACCCGCACGCACAATCCGACAACGGTGGGCCCAAACTGGTGGCCCACCGCGGGGCGCGGCCCGGAACAGCGGACGCCGGAGCTAGTCCAACTCCGCCAAGACCTCGTCGCTGACGTCCGCGTTCGAATACACGTTCTGCACTTCGTCGCTGTCCTCGAGTGCCTCCAGCAACCGGAACACCTTCTGCGCGCCCTCGGCGTCCAACTCCACTTCGACACTCGGCACGAACGATGCCTCCGCGGAGTCGTAGTCCATCCCCGCCGCCTGCAACGCGGTCCTGACCGCGACCAGATCAGCTGCCTCGGACACCACCTCGAAACTCTCGCCCAGGTCATTGACGTCCTCGGCCCCAGCATCGAGGACCGCCAGCAATACATCGTCCTCGGTCAGGTCGGCCTTCGGCAGCAGCACGACTCCCTTGCGCGCGAACATGTACGAGACCGAACCGGGGTCGGCCATCGTGCCACCGTTGCGCGTCATGGCGACCCGCACCTCGGACGCGGCCCGGTTCCGATTGTCTGTCAGGCATTCGACCAGCACGGCCACACCGTTCGGCGCATAGCCCTCGTAGGTGATTGTTTGCCAGTCCGCGCCGCCCGCTTCGGCACCGGAGCCACGCTTCACGGCCCGCTCGATATTGTCCAGCGGCACCGAGTTCTTGCGCGCCTTCTGGATCGCGTCATACAGCGTCGGGTTGCCGTCCGGGTCTGCGCCACCGGTGCGAGCGGCCACCTCGATGTTCTTGATCAACTTGGCGAACAACTTGCCGCGCCGGGCGTCGATGACGGCCTTCTTGTGTTTGGTCGTCGCCCACTTGGAGTGACCGCTCATCACGCCTCCATCGATTGTCGAGTCGCCCTCACCTCGGCGCGTCGGACGCCGCCCACGCGAGGTATTTCGGGTCGTCTGGTTTGTTCAGCTTCGTTCACGGACAAGGTCCACGAACAATTCATGCACTCGCAGATCGCCGGTCAGTTCCGGGTGGAACGACGTGGCCAGCCGGTCGCCCTGCCTCACCGCGACGATCCTACCTGCCGCAGGTCCTGTGCCGACCCTACCCAGCACCTCGACCTCGGGTCCAACCGATTCGACCCAAGGGGCCCGGATGAACACGGCCCGCATCGGTTCCCCGACCACGCCGACGATGTCGAGGTCGGCCTCGAAAGAGTCGACCTGGCGGCCGAACGCGTTCCGCCGCACCACGATGTCCAGCGCAGCCAGCGACTGCTGATCCGGCCGACCGTCAAGCACCTCGGCAGCCATCAGGATCATGCCCGCGCAGGACCCGTACATCGGCAGCCCGGCGGCGGCCGCGTTACGGAGCGGCTCGATCATCCCGAGTCGAACCGCAAGGGTGGACATCGTCGTCGACTCCCCGCCTGGGATGACCAGAGCGTCAACTGCAGCCAGGTCAGCGGGCGTGCGTACCAACGCTGTCGGAGCTCCCAGTTCGGCAAGTGCCGCGCGGTGCTCCCGAAAGTCCCCCTGCAGGGCCAGCACGCCAATGACGGGCGCGCCGACGGTCACCAGCCGCGTCCGGCGAATCGCTGGTCGTCGGGCAGGGTGTCGATGTTGATCCCGACCATCGCCTCGCCGAGGCCCCGGGACACCTTCGCGATCGTGTCCGGGTCATCGAAGTGGGTGGTCGCCGCAACGATGGCACTGGCCCTCTTGGCCGGGTCACCGGACTTGAAGATGCCGGAGCCCACGAACACGCCTTCGGCGCCGAGCTGCATCATCATCGCAGCGTCGGCGGGCGTCGCGATACCGCCCGCGGTGAACATCACAACCGGCAACTTGCCCAACTCGTGGACCTCGCGGACGAGTTCGTACGGCGCCTGCAACTCCTTGGCCTCGTTGAAGAGGTCCTCTTCTCGCAGCCCCCGGATACGACGGATGTCACCCAGAATCTGACGCATGTGCCGGGTCGCCTCGACAACGTTGCCGGTGCCGGCCTCACCCTTCGAGCGGATCATGGCGGCACCTTCTGCGATCCGGCGCAGGGCCTCACCGAGGTTGGTCGCCCCACACACGAACGGCACCGTGAACAGCCACTTGTCGATGTGCAGCTTCTCGTCCGCCGGCGTCAGCACCTCGGACTCATCGACGTAGTCGACACCGAGGCTCTGCAACACCTGCGCCTCCACGAAATGACCGATCCTGGCCTTCGCCATCACCGGGATGGACACCGCTTCGATGATGCCGTCGATCATGTCCGGGTCACTCATCCGGGAGACGCCGCCGTCGCGGCGGATGTCCGCGGGCACCCGCTCCAGGGCCATCACGGCCACGGCCCCGGCATCCTCGGCCACCTTCGCCTGGTCCGGCGTGACCACGTCCATGATCACACCGCCCTTGAGCATCTCGGCCATGCCGCGCTTGACGCGGGCGGTACCGACGGCCGGAGCAGCGTCGCGGGACTCAGTCACTGGAGAAACCTCACTTGGTCGACCTGGGCACATGTACCGCTGATTCTAGGGTCACCGTCAGTACCCGGCGAAACCGGCGGGTACCGAGTCGACCATCTCGACCGTCTCGGGCATCGTCGCGGTACCTGCGAGGCGGAACCAGCGCACCGATCGCCAGCCACGCATCCCCCGGGTAGCGAGCACGGCGTCGTTGTAGAACCGGCGACCGATCTCCACCCGCCGACAGGCATCTCCCAGCCGGACCACCACCTCGCCGCCGGGTAGTTCCACCATCCCGGCGACATCTGCTCGGTCGGCGAATACCGCACCGAGTGCCTGGCTGAGATCTGATTCCGCCAACCATGCCTTCACCATCTCGCCACTTGAGCCCATTGCCTGGCCCTCCGGTGAGACCTTCGAAAGCTCGTCGGCACGTGCCACCGCATCGGCCACGACCAGTGATGACGCCGGGTCGAGGATGCCGATGGTCGCCACGTGGTCGGCGAGATCTCGTCGGCGCTGCAACGCCGCGATCAGATTCGCCCTGCTCAGTTCGACCCGATGATGCATCCGGTCCAGTCGTCCCGCCGTCGACGACAGATAGAGCAGCAGCATGACCAGCACCGCGGCGATCAGGATCCACCAGATCATCGGGGGTCCTGTCTGTTGTCGGGCCGGCTGGTCATCACTCGTCCACCTTCGCCCGACGTGCCCAGCGGCCCAGCAGCTGCTCACTGAGGTCGGCCTGAACCGGGACGCCCGGCGTCACGACCGACTCGTAGACCCGCATGATGTCCCGAACGACCGTCGCCCAGTCAAACTGCTTCGCGCGAACGAGTCCGTCCGCGGCCAACCGCTGCCGCCGCCGTGGATCGGCGAGGAGTTCACTGACGCCCGCGGCGAGCGAGGCTGGGTCACCGGTGCTGAAAAGCGCCCCATCGCGGCCCTCCTCCAGCACCAACCGGAAAGCCTCCAGGTCGCTGGCCAGTACGGTCGTGCCGCTGGCGAGGGCCTCCAACAGCACGATTCCGAAACTCTCCCCGCCAAGATTGGGTGCGATGTAGATGTCCGCGGAGTGGAACGCGCGGACCTTGTCCCGCTCACT
>CAZJNU010000058.1:0-5079 GCA_964547485.1 uncultured Actinomycetes bacterium | reverse complement strand
CGGGAGCGCTCGGTCGCCATGTGTTGGGTGGCGACGATCGGACCTTTGGCGATCCAGCAGGCGAGCGGGGACAGCGTCGGTGACACCGCCTCATGCACGTGGATGACGTCAAACTCGCCCTCGTTGATCCAGCGCCAGACCCTGGCGGCCGAGACGACACCGAAGTTCACCCGGGCGACCGACCCGTTGTAGGGCACCGCGACCGGTCGACCAGCGGACACCACGTAGTCGGGCAGGGCGTCCTCGTCGTCGGCAGGGGCCAACACGCTGACGTAGTTGCCCATCGCAATCAACTGCTCGGCCAGATTGCGGACGTGCGCCTGCACCCCGCCGGGGGCGTTCCAGTCGTAAGGACAGACGATCCCGATGCGCATCAGTCGTACTTGCTCGCCTTGAGCCGGGAGGTGTCCAGATCGGACAGCCACAGTCGCTGCAGCATGTGCCAGTCGACGGGGTGCTCGGCGATACCGCTGGCGATCCGGTCCGCCAGTCGCTGCGTGGTGGCCCGAACAGCGGCGACCTGATCCTCGCCAGAATCCACCTGGATCGGATCGGACAGGTCAGCCACCGCGATCGGCCCGTCGTAGTACAGGGTGGCGGTGATCAGCGGCGCACCAGTGCGCCGGGCCAGCGCCGCCGGGCCGGCGGGCATCCGAGTCGGCTCACCGAAGAAGTCCACAGGTACCCCGCTGGCGGTCAGGTCACGATCACCCAGCAGCGCCACGATCTTGCCCTCACCAATCTTCTTCACAAGCTCGCCGAACACTTCCCCGTCGTCGCTGAGGGTGAGGATCTCCATCCCGATCGACTCCCGAAAGTCCAGGAATCGGCGGGTGAGGCGCTCGGGTTTCAGATCCTCTGCGACGCTGACGATGGTGCCCCAAGTGAGCGAACCCCACGCCCCCGCGTGATCCCAGTTGCCCGCGTGGGGCAACGCGACGACAGCGCCGGTGCCGGCCCGGATGGCCTCATCCAGCACCTCGCGGTTACCCATCCGGAAGGTGTCCAGAGTCCGCTCCCGCGACCAGTCCGGCAGCCGAAAAGCGTCACACCAGTAACGGAAGTAGGAGCGCATCGCATCCCGGGAAAGATCGCGCATCTCGCTCTGGGAGATGTCGGGTAGGACCCGGCCGAGGTTCCGCTCCAGTTGCCGGATGCCGCTGCCGCGTTGCAGCCAGAGTTGGTCGGCGAGCCGGTCGAACGTGACGTAGGCGACCCGGTCGGGCATGAGACGGACCGTCCGCCAACCGACCGTGTAACCGAGGTACGACACGTACTCGATGGGGCTCTCCATCTACGTCACTCCTGGCTGTTCGTGCGGGGCGCGGTGGGGGGCCGTTGGGTGCCAGCGGCGCCTGGTGGGCTGGCCGCGGGTGGGCGGGTCTCATCGACCAGTTCGTTGCTTGCGGCCGGCGCCGGGATCGTGTGCTCAGGCTCCGGCACATCATCGCTAGGCATCTTCGGGATTGGCATCGTCGATTGAGTACCCACCCCGGCCGCAGTGTCGGGGGCCTCGACCACTGGCGGAGCGGACGCGACGGACCCGTGGTCGGGGGTGGCCGGGGGCTCCGGGACGGTGGACGGGGGCATCGGGGGCGGTGCCGCAGCGGGCGTCGGGGGCGGGGCAGGGGCGGGCGTCGGGGGCGGAGCCGCAGCGGGGGGCTTTGGGACAGCGGCCTCCATGGGCTTGGAGGCGGGCGGAATCTGTCGACGGACATGCGCGATCCGCTGGTAGACGGTGACAACCGACAACGCGGCCAGCAGCCACAGTGCGGCTGGCAACACGTAGGGCACACCAAAGCCGGCGATAAATGCGGCGAGCAGCACCAGGATCAAGCGCTCGGTCCGTTCGGCGATTCCCACGTTGCAGTCCAGCCCGAGGCCTTCGGCGCGCGCCTTCGCATACGAGATCAGGGCACCCCCGACCAGGCAGATCAGCGCTGCCGCGACCGTCCAGTTCGACTGGGAGCGCGCCGCCCAGATCAGGATCGAGCCGAACACGAAGCCGTCCGCCACCCGGTCGAGGGTGGAGTCGAGGAAGGCACCCCACGGGCCCGATCGACCGGACATCCGGGCCATCGCGCCGTCGATCATGTCGCTGAAGATGAACAGCATGATGATCAGTACGCCAGCAATGAAGTTGCCGCCAGGGAAGAAGATCAGAGCAGATAGCGAGACCCCGACGGTGCCGACGATGGTGACCGTGTCCGGCGAGACGCCAGCCTTGACCAGCGACGACGCGATCGGGTCGATGACATGGCCGACCACAGCTCGAGCATTGGTCTGGTTGAGCATCCGTCCTCCAGTAGGGGTTGCCCCATCGTAGTCGGGGCACCTGTGGGGTCGCCGTGACCGACTCAGCCCAGATCTCCTACGTTTGCATCCGTGTCGGACGAATCATCGCAGCCCAGCAGCGACCCAGTTGTCGCGGTCCTCGGCCCCGTTGCGCTAGAGCCGCAACTCCTTGCTCGGCTCGCCTTGGCGGGACTTCGCCCGGTCCCGCTGGCGGGGCTGAGCGGTTCCTCCGAACAGGACAGGCTCCTGGTCGAGGTTGCTGGACTCGCCTGCGACGCAGCGTTGATGGTCCTGCCTGCAACCGTGGGTCTTGATGGCGGCAGTGCGGCCGTCTGGCTCCGCCTCGCCGAAGCTCGCCTCCCGCGCGCCGTGCTGGTGACGGATCTCGGGCCGGACACCGCGGATATCGAGGAGTTTGCCGCGATTGCGACGCGCGCCTTGGAGGAAGAGGTGATCGTGCCGACGATGCCCGTCCTCGACGATGGCGAGCAGCCGGTGGCCAGCATGAACCTGCTGACGCTGCAGATCTCCACCCCCGACGGCAACCGCACCGGTGACGCCGACCACCTGGCAGCGACGGCGGCCGCCCGAACCAACGCCACCGACGCCATTCTGGTGGTGACCCAGGACGATCACCTGGCCGAGTCCGCGCTATCCGGACTGGCGCCGGCACCGGATCGGCTCGCCAGATCGCTACGCCGCTCTGTCCGTGATGGCGAACTCGTTCCTGTCCTGCCCGACACACCCGACGGTGGCGCCATGACGGACCTGGCGGGTTGGTGGTCGCGACTGACCTTTGACCCTGCGCGGCTGATGGCGATCGGTGTAGCCGGCGAATCGACAGCGTTCCAGGGTGGGGAGCACGCGCTCCACGCCGTCATTCTGCAGGTCGACGGCCCGTTGGCGACGGCCCGCGCGCTCTTCGGACGCCCTCGTACCGGGTCCGCGTTCCTGACCATGCCCGGAGTCAACGCGGCCGGCCCTCACCCAGATCGGGCCTGGCCCACCTGGCTGGAAGTGTCCGGAGGAGACGATCGGGCCGGAGCCGCCGAGGCGCCCGGGGACGCCGAGGCCGAACTCGCGCACGCCTCGGTCGGGGAGCTGGAATCGGACGGCACATTCGTCGCGACCCTGCCGTTGCGCTCGCGCCCGGGCGAGGCGCTCTGCATCGGCGACGAGCCAATCTGGCTCGTTCCCTGAGGGCCCGCCCGAACCACAGACCGGCCGCCCGGGCAGATCTCTCGCACGAGATCAGGCTTCGATCGTCAGCCGGCGTTGGTGGCCGGCCAGTGCTCCGCGATCAGGTCCCGGGTCTCTTCCAGCAACATCGGCATCGTCTTGGTACCACCGACGACCGGCATGAAGTTCGCGTCCCCGCGCCAGCGCGGAACGACGTGTTGGTGGAGGTGAGCCGCAATCCCCGCCCCTGAGATGGCGCCCTGGTTCATCCCGATGTTGAAACCTTGCGCCCCAGCGGCCGCTCGCAACGCCGTCATCGACGCGCGCGTCAATTCCGCCACCTCCAACACCTCCGGACCGGTGAGTTCGGTGTAGTCCGCAACGTGGCGGTACGGGCATACCAGCAGGTGACCGGAGTTGTACGGATACAGATTCATCACCACGTACGCGACCTCACCGCGCCGGACGATCAGCGACTCGGGCTCGGGAAGTTCGGGCACCCGGCAGAACGGACAGACTGGACCCTCCCCCTCGCCCTGCGGCCGGTTCTCCCCCCGGATGTACTGCATCCGGTGCGGAGTCCACAGGCGCTCCCACTGTTGCGCACCCGACATTCCCGGGGCGCCGCCGCCGGCGTCCTGTGTCTCTTCGGCGATCGTGGTGCTCAGACCTGTACCCGGGTTGTCATCGGCCATCGCTGTGCTCAGACCTGCGCCCGGGTTCTCCTCCACCATCGCGGGGCTCAGACCTGCGCCCGGGTCCGAATCGCCTCAGCGACCCGTTCGACCGCATCCGCGACTGGCACCCCGTTGTGCTGGCTACCGTCGCGCATCCGGAAACTCACGGCACCAGCAGCGCGATCGTCATCACCGGCGATCAACACGAACGGGACCTTTGACTTCGTCGCGTTCCGGATCTTCTTGCCCATCCGATCCGCCGACGAGTCGACCTCGACCCGCACGCCCGCGGCCCTCAGTTGGGCCGCGACCTCGTCCAGATATGGCACGTGCTCGTCCGCTACCGGAATGCAGGTCACCTGCACCGGCGCCAGCCAGGGAGGGAACGCGCCGTTGTAGTGCTCCAGCAGCACCGCGAAGAAGCGCTCGATCGAACCGAACAGCGCCCGGTGGATCATCACCGGGCGGGCCCGGGTCCCGTCCGCGGCCTGGTACTCCAAGTTGAAACGAGCCGGCAGCTGGAAGTCCACCTGGATCGTCGACATCTGCCAGGAGCGACCGATCGCGTCGCGGGTCTGCACCGAGATCTTCGGCCCGTAGAACGCCGCTCCGCCTGGGTCCAGCACCACATCGAGGCCCTGCAGCTCGGCCGCTGCCCGCAGCGCCTCGGTCGCGACCTCCCACTCGGCATCGTCGCCGACCGACTTATCGGGGTTCCGGGTCGACAGTTCCAGGTAGAAGTCATCCAGCCCGTAGTCACGCAGCAGGTCGAGGACGAAGGTGAGCAGGCTGTCGAGTTCGGCCGGCATCTGCTCGGGGGTGCAGTAGATGTGGGCGTCGTCCTGGGTGAATCCGCGGGCGCGGGTGAGACCGTGCACGACGCCGGACTTCTCGTACCGGTAGACCGTGCCGAACTCGAACAGCCGCA
>CAZJNU010000057.1:9131-17439 GCA_964547485.1 uncultured Actinomycetes bacterium | reverse complement strand
AGATGAACTCAAGGTTGATCTTCACACCGGCCAACGAATCGCCATGGCCGTAGCCTGCCCCGGCCAGCACCGCAACCCGAGCCACCTCACCAGCGGCCGACGGTTCGAGCCGGATGTTGATGAAACCCGGGCCTGCGACGTCCACGCCCGCGATACTCGCCGTCTCGGCGAGGCGCACCGCAAGTACCGCCGCCACTTCCCGGGGCGGCCGACCTGCGGCCTTGGCAAGCCGCATGGCGACATTGGTTGCGTAGTCACCATGCTCTGGACTGCGAGGTCGCTCGACCGCGATCACCAGTCCCTCTGCGGACTCGGCGGTGAACTCGTCGGCGGCGATCGCCGCCGCGACCGCGGCGGCCACCTCGTCGGCCAGTTCTTCAGGTGTCATGACCGCAAGCGTATCCACGCGACCCGGTGGGAGGGTGGCGCGGTTGCTGCCTCGGGGCGGTCGGTCAGCAGCGGGCCGCGACCGGTACGCCGGCCGGAACCGGGCTGTTCTCGGTGCGGGTCACTGTCAGGGACAGCGGGGTCGCACTACCCGAGGGCGCCTGGCTACCCGACGGTGGCAGGTCCTGTCCACGCACCCGCAGGTAGATCCTGGTCTTCTCGCCAACTCTGCCCAGGCCGATGTTCACATCGGCCACCGACGGGTCATCTGCGTGCGGACCGCAGAGCACCACATACTTCTGAGCCTTCAGGTCGCTGACCAGCGTCAGCACGTCCCGGTTGACATCTTCCCGGACAGACCGCGGATCCTGCTCCTTCGACAACGGCCGTCCGTATGACCAGACATATGTCGTACCGCCTGGCACCCCCCGGCACCATGGCCCCGCGTAGTAGAGGCTCGAGGGCCGGTCGATACTCCCCGGGTAGGCCTCCAGTTGGAGCTCTGAGCACGGGGTGTAGGTGTCGCCGAAAAGCGTTGTCTGCGACGTTGCCGCGCCGGTGGCGAACGGACCGGACCGGTCGGGCGGGGTGTCATTCGCAGTGAGGCTGCAGCCGGAGAGTGGCAGTAGAGCTGCGCTCGAGGCCAGCAGCCAGACAGTCGCGGACGTCCTCATCCCTGGAACCTCACCGACAGTTCCGCCCGGTCGTCGCCGCCGGAGACGTAGCTGATCGCGCCCGGGCGGCCACTGGGTGACTCCATCTGCAGTGCGGTCACAACCTCACCGTTGAGATCCTCACCGCCCGTCTCCTGCTCCGTCCAGCCCTCATCCGCAAACCCCTTCCGGAGCGCCACGAACGCGGCGTCAGTCACTTCCGGGGCCGGTGTCCCGCCCGCAAATGCCCACGTCAGGACCACGCCGCCGTCGTCGACCGAACAGCTCGGACCATCCCAGCCAGCGGCCGCCGGACGTGCCACGTCCACCGGCCAGGCCTCGTCGAACACGTTTCCGCAATCCAGCGTCGGACCGGTGTCACTGGCCGTGGCGCTAGCTGCGCCGGCACTCCCACTGGCGGCACTCCGCGTGGCAGTGCTGGCACTTCCTGTCGCAACGGAGGGAGATCCACCATCCGTCGGGGTCACCGGGCTGGGAGGATCAGACTGCGACGACGAAGCTGCCGGCGACCCAGTTGCCCCGGGGCTCCGCCCAGCGGCCCCTTCGAGTGCGGCACAGCCGGCAAGTGCGACCACACAGCACGCTCCGATCGTGACCACGCCAGCGGTCACGGTGGGCAACTTCATACCCCAACTGTGTCAGCCGACCGGCCGTCCGGCCCGCAACGCCCCCCTGCCGGCCCAGTCGTGTCGCTCCCCCCTGGTAGCCTTGCGACGCCCTGGCCCCCGTAGCTCAGGGGATAGAGCGGTGGCCTCCGGAGCCATGCGCGCAGGTTCGAATCCTGCCGGGGGCACCCAATCCGGCACCCTTCCGGCAGGATTCTCGGCCGTCGAGCCAGTTACTCCGGACCCGCCTGGCGGGCCTGCCGTACTTTGTCCAACGCCTCCCGAAGTGCGGCGATCCACTCCTGCTCATGTTCGCCGACCAGTCGCACGCACCAGGCGAGCGCCTCTGCCCGGGACCGCGCCACACCCGCTTCCACCAACGTGTCGAGGACCTGCCGCTCGGGTTGCCGCAGTCGCGTCATGGCCGGCGCGGCCAGGCTGGTGAACACCTCTGTCACGTCCCCGACGGATGCCCCCCAGGCGACCTTTCGCTGGTATCCGGTCTCCAGTTCCCGGGCGATCGCGATCCGGGAGTCTCTGGTGTCTTCCCGGAATCTGCGGATCCGTCCGGCGGCGGCCGCTGTTTCGTCGACACCTTCAGCGGCGGTCGGCGCAGCCAGCGGCCCGATGATGGTGATCTCGTCGCGGTCGATGATCAACTCCGGCGGACCGACAAACCACTCGTCCGGAAGTCGGCCGGCCAACCATCCTTGAACCTCCTCGACCGCTGCCGCCGGTGGCTCGGCCTGCCGACCGCGCCCTCTCGGACCGAAACCTCGACCGCTGCCATGTGCGTGTCCATGCGGACCCATGATGTTCTCCCTGTTTGATTACTTGCTTACAGAGATTACAAGCCGTTTCAGTCGTGGATTCTTCCCCTCGGATTTCGCCCAGGGTGAAGGTGGTGCCGGCAATAGTCGGCAACCATCGCCAACGGGTGCCCGTCGCGCCCTTCGGTGGATTCGACAGGTCCAGTTCCGGCGCGACCTAGCCCGAACTTCCTGGTGGCATCCTTCTTCGTTTTGTCAGCCATCTACTGCTCCTTGGGTCTGAGGGTGGGTCTGAGGGGTGCGGCGTGAGGGAAACGCCTTCGACGGCCGCTGATCTGCCCCGCTTTCAATTATCCGGCATCGACCGAGCAGCATCGTCTTTTCCCAGGGTGACCACGGCTACATCGGTGTGACGAGCGCGACACAGCCGCCGGTCGAGCCGTGCCTGCAGGGTCCGCCAGCAGCCTTGACAGCGGCCGTCGGTCACGCTCTCGGACCACCCGACTACGCTGCGCAGGATGAACCAGTTGGTAACCGTGGACCTGGTAGGACACGTCCTGATGATCGGGATCAACCGCGCAGCGAAGCGCAACGCCTTCAACCTCGCCACCATCGACCAGTTCGCCGCCGCCTACCAGCAGTTGGCCGATGAGCCGGACGCGCGGGTCGGCGTGGTCTTCGGCCACGGGGATCACTTCTCGGCCGGGCTGGACCTGGCCGAGGTGGGCCCCGCGGTGGCGACTCACGGCGCACAGACGCTCGCGGGCGACTACACCTACGACCCGTTCGGAATCTGGAAGCCGCAGGTACCCAAACCTGTAGTGCTGGCGCTGAACGGCCTCTCCTACACCCTCAGCATCGAGTTGGCGCTGGCCTCCGACATCGTCGTGGCCGCAGACGACGTCCGATTGCGGCAGTTGGAGATCGGCCGGGGACTGATGCCGTTCGGTGGCGGTACCTTCCGGGGACCGGCGCAGCTGGGCTGGGGCAACGCGATGAGGTTTCTGCTCACCGGGGAGGAATTCGGCGCCGAGTACGCCCGGCATATCGGGCTCGTCCAGGAAGTTGTGCCGGCCGGCGAGCACGTCGCGCGGGCCCGCCAGCTTGCCGAGTTGATCGCCGAACAATCACCGCTGGCGGTGCAGGCGACGCTCGCCAACGCCCGCATCGGTCGCGATGGCGGGGAGAGCGCCGCGGTGGCACACATCCTGGCCACGCTGCCGAAGATCCTCGCCAGCGAGGACGCAGCCGAGGGGCTACTGAGTTTCGTCGAGCGTCGACCGGCCAAGTTCTGACCGTGGTCGACAGCTCATCCGCCGGCACCACCTCCGCCAGGTTCGCGAGCACCGGACACAGCCACTACTACCTAGTGGTCGCCGTCTTCTGCGGGATGCTGCTGATCTCGAATATCGCAGCCGTCAAGCTGATTGCGATCGGCCCGGTCATCACCGACGGCGGCGCGCTGCTCTTCCCGTTGACCTACATCCTCGGCGACGTCCTGAGTGAGGTCTACGGTTGGAAGGCCGCACGACGTGCCATCTACCTCGGCTTCGCCCTGTCTGCCACCGCCGCCCTGACGTTCTGGCTGGTTCAAGCGGCTCCGCCCGCAGCAGGCTGGCCGAACCAGGCGTCCTTCGAGGCCATCCTGGGCTTCGTTCCCCGAATCGTCCTGGCGAGTCTCGCCGGCTTCCTCGCAGGGCAACTTCTGAATGCCTACGTCCTGGTGAAGATCAAGGCCCGCACGGATGAGCGGCACCTGTGGGTGCGGCTGCTCGGGTCCACTGCGGTCGGCGAGTTCGCCGACACCGTGGTCTTCTGCACGATTGCGTTCTACGGGGTCATCACGGGTGCGGAATTCCTCAACTACGTGATCACCGGCTACATCTACAAATGTCTGGTGGAAGTGCTACTGCTGCCGGTCACCTACCGAGTGATCGCGACCGTGAAGTCGGCCGAACCGAGTTACCCGAGCCCGAAATCGGTGACGGCAACTGTTGCGGCGGCGGAGGGACCGTAGTACCCGCTGAGGAATTCCAGCCGAAACTCATCGAAGTGGCCGCCCTCGATACTTTCGCGGATCCGATCCACCAGCCCCACGATGAAGTACTCGTTGTGAAGGGTGAGCAACGTGCTGCAGATCATCTCCTTCGCCTTGTAGACATGATGCAGGTAGGCCCGGGTGTAGTGATTGCAGGTGTAGCAGTCACAGTCGGGCGCCAACGGCTCGTAGCTCCGACGGTTCTTCGCGCCGCCGATGTTGTAACGGCCGGTCGGGGAGTAGACCGACCCGTTGCGCGCCAATCTTGACGGTGCCACACAATCGAAGGTGTCCGCACCGCGCTCGATGGCGGCGAACAAGTCGTCGGGCTCGCCGATGCCGAGCAGGTGGCGAGGTCGATCCGCGGGTAGCAGCTCAGTGACCCAACCGACGATCTCTCCCAGCATGCTCTTGTCCAGCGCACCACCGATGCCGTAGCCGTCAAACTCCATCCCGGCCAGGTCGCTGGCAGCGCGGCGCCGAAGGTCCCGGTACTGGGCGCCCTGCACCACGCCGTAGAGGTACTGTCGCGGCCGATCGCCGTGCTCGGCTGCGAGCCGCTGATGTTCGTCGAGGCAGCGTCGCGCCCACAGCCGAGTGCGTTCCAGCGACCGAACCTGGTACTCCCGGGTGTTCACCAAGGTGGTGCACTCATCGAAGGCGAAGATGATGTCGGCACCCAACTGCCGTTGCACGGCCATCGACACCTCCGGGGTGAATCGGTGGCTGGAGCCATCCAGATGGGACTTGAAGGTCACGCCATCGTCATCGACTCGTGCCAGCCGGTCCTTCCCAGGCGCGATCACGTCATCGGAGCGCACCGAGGTGTCCATCGCCAGCACCTTCTTGAATCCGGCACCCAGCGAGAGCACCTGGAATCCGCCACTGTCGGTGAAAGTCGGCCCCGGCCAGTTCATGAAAGCGCCGAGTCCGCCCGCGCCGGCCACGATGTCGGCGCCCGGCTGCAGGTACAGGTGATAGGCGTTGGCTAGCAGCGCTTGCGCCCCCAGGTTGGCCATGGATTCGGGCAGCACGGCCTTCACTGTCGCCTTGGTACCGACCGGGATGAACGCGGGGGTCTCGATGCTGCCGTGGGCTGTGTGGATCACCCCGGTACGCCCGCCCGGCGCCGGCCGCCCTGGGCGGGTCAGCTGCGTCCGAACCTCAAAGTGAGGCGACACTCAGCCGGCGGGTGTGGCCGGCGGGGTCTCGTCGTCATCCGAGCCCCCGGTCACTGCGCTGACCGCCGCCTCGGCCTTGCGACGCAGGTCGAGTTTGGTCTCGGCGCTGCTCAACTCGGCGGTGAGGCGGTCAACCTCAGCTTGCGCGGTGGCCTGGTCCACCCCGGACTGATCGCGCATCCCCGAGGTCAGGGTGCCAACCACGGCGGTGTCCTTGACCGAGTCCAACAGGTCGCCCGCCGCAGACGACCCCTCTAGGTCGAGCTTCGCCTGCTTCAACTGTGACTGCAACTGCGTCACCTTCGCTTGAGCTTCCGACACCTTGGCGTGGGCAGTTGCGCGAGCTGTTTCTCCGATTCCCATGGTCACGAGCCTACGCCCGGTTCGGACCTCGCCCGGCTCCGGGCGATGGCATAGGTGACGGTTGCTGCGATGGCGGCCCCGACCGTGTCCGCGGCGACATCCAGCAAGTCGAAGCTCCGCGCCTGCGCGAACAGCTGCAGCGTCTCGGTGACGAGGCCAAATGCCAGCGCCGCCGGGATTGCCGTCCAGGGCCGTCCGCGCACAGCAGGCACTGCCGAGATCAACGCGCCGGCCCACGCCGCGAACAGGCCGGCGTGCACCAACAGGTCGACGTGGGTGATCTCCACCTTCGGAACGTCCGGCCCAGGCATCAACAGTGACCCCAGAATCACCAACGTGACGGCGGCGAGCAGCCAGGCCGCTCGAGCGGACGATCCCCGGGGTCGGGCTTCCGTCCGGTCGGTCATGACTGGCAATCTAGTTCCAACGGCAGCCAGGGGGGTGAGTGCGGTGGTCAGGGTCGAGGACGTGCTGGTCAGCCTGCACGGGCGGGAGTTGCGGTACCTGGACTCGGGCCCGCAGGACGACCCGTACCCGCTGGTGCTGCTGCACGGGATCGGTTCGAGTTCCGCCGCCTGGGGTCCAGCGATCAGCCTGCTGACCGGGTTTGGGCTGCGCACCATCGCGGTCGATCTACCTGGCCACGGCGGGTCCGCCAAGGACCGTGGGGACTACAGTCTGGCCGGCCTTGCCAGCGTTGTGCGCGATCTGCTGGACACGCTTGAGGTCGCACAGTGCATCCTCGTCGGTCACTCCCTGGGGGGCGGTATCGCCCTGCAGTTCGTCTACCAGTTTCCCGAGCGAGTGGCTGCACTGGCACTTGTGTCCAGTGGTGGACTCGGCGATGAGACTTCCCGCGTGCTTCGACTGACTGCGATGCCGGGTTCCGGTCTGGTGATGGGTGCGGCCTTCAACCGGCGCACGCTCGCGGCAGCGGAGGCTCTCGCCCGCGGTTGGAGTCGAATCCGGCCGCTGCCGAACGCGCTGACCGAGTCCACGCTGGCTCGGTTGCGCGAGATCGCCGACCCAGGCCATCGCTACGCCTTCCTGACGACATTGCGGGCGGTCGTCAACTCCTCCGGTCAGCGCATCTCGGCGCTGCCCCGCCTACCGGCGCTGGCCGATAGCCCGACGCTGGTGGTCTGGGGCAGCGACGACCACATTCTGCCGCTGACCCACGGTAAACGAGCCCACGAACTGCTGGGCAACAACCGGCTGGAGATCTTCGTCGGTGCCGGCCATGAACCACATCTGGCGGACCCCAGTAGATTCGCCAGCCTGCTGTTCGAACTGCATGGGGCCATCGCTGCCGGCCAGCCGTGGCCGTGACCGTCAGGTGACGCTGCGAATGTGGTTCACCCAGGCGAGGACCGCGGTCACGCGGGTGTAGATGCCCGGGTAGTTGGGCTGCCCACAGCCCCTGCCCCAACTTGTGATGCCGACGATTCGTGTCACCCGGTCGGTACCGATGGCCGTCAGCGGGCCGCCACTGTCTCCGTCACAGGTGTCGGCGCGCTCGTCGCCGGCCGCACACACCATGAGACCTGGCTGGTAGCCAGTCCCGTACTGACCACAGCGCCCACCCCGCTCCTGGAAGCGCACCGGGGCCGACAGCATCCGTGCTGACACGGGCCCACGCTCTGAGATCGTCCCGAACCCGTAGATCTTGCCGAGTTGACCCACCACCGGTGTTCGCCGGTCGGTATTCAGCGGAAGCCAGGCTGGCGAAATCCGCGCAGGCAGTGCGATCACCGCCGCGTCGTACCCCATGGTTCTCGGGTTGTAGCGGGGGTGGACCCGGACATCGGCGGCTTGCGGGGCAGTGGCCAGCCCGGCCAACCGGGTTCCCGGATTGCGCAGCACCCGAATCTGGGAGGCGCTGCGCCCGACGACACAGTGTGCCGCGGTCAGGACGTGCCGAGCATCGATGAACGAGCCACCGCACACCATTCCGTTGGACCACACCTGGGCGAACCATGGCGTCTGCGAGGTCGGAGTCAACCGGCCGCCGACAACCTGCATATTCGTTCGAGGCGATGGCAGCGGAGGGTCGAATTGACCTGCCACGACAGCAGTCGGGGTAGCGGCAGCGGGCGGGACGGCTGCCGCGGGCGAGGCCAGAGCAGCGGGCAGGGCCAGGCCGATGGCTGTCAGCGACAGCGTCCAACCACCAACGCGTCCGCCGCGAAACTGCCCCCTGGGACGGCCGACTGCAAGTGTAGATCTCATCCCTCGAGGGTAGGCGCCGCCAGCTTGGGAGCCACTGGGGAACGGTCCGCCGCTGTGACAG
>CAZJNU010000057.1:0-9031 GCA_964547485.1 uncultured Actinomycetes bacterium | reverse complement strand
AGTGTCCGGCCCGCCGACTACGGTGGCAGCATGCGCAGACTGACAGCAAATGGCCTGACATTCGACGTGGCCGACTCGGGCGAACCGGACCGAGAAGCAGTGCTGCTGCTGCACGGATTCCCACAGGACCTCACCTCCTGGGACGAGATCGCGGCCGACCTGCGCACGGCTGGCTATCGCACGGTCGCGTTCAACCAGCGCGGCTACTCGCCGGGCGCTCGGCCATCGAGGTTGCGGGACCATCAGCAGGCACACATGGTCGATGACGCCGTGGCGCTGCTCGACGAGTTGGGGATCGACCAGGCGCACGTCGTCGGTCACGATTGGGGAGGCGCGGTCGCCTGGGCCATCGGCTCGACCCACCCCGGTCGAGTGGCTTCGCTCACCGTGCTGAGCACCCCGTACCCGTCGGCAATGACGAAGGTGGCGCTGCGCAGCACCCAGTTGCTGCACTCGTGGTACATGGGCCTGTTCCAGCTACCGCTATTGAGCACTGCCGTGCTGACCCCGTCCGGACCCTTCTGGCGAGCCGTGATGAAGGGACTGCCGGCGGTCAAGAAGGCCCACTACACGGAGCGGGCGCGGCAACCGGGCGCCCTGCCGGCGATGCTCAAGTGGTACCGGGCGCTGCCGTTGGACATCGCCCGGCCGTCTGTCGACTGGCACCGGATCTCAGTTCCGACGCTGTACATCTGGGGGGAGCGGGATCCCGCCCTTGGCCGTGCCGCGGCCGAGGCGACCGAGGCCTACGTCACCGGGCCGTACACCTTCCTTGCACTGCCGGGCATCGGCCACTGGGTACCCGAATCGGCACCGCTGCAAGTGACATCAGCCCTGTTGCCTCACCTAGGCGAGCATCCGGCGGCCACCAGCTGACGCACCGCCACTCACTGCGGCCGCCAGCCCAACGGTGCCAGCAGTCGCTGCCACCGCGGCAAAGCTGCCTCGCCAATTCCGAACACGCCACAGTGCTCGAGGCCCGCCACAAAGTAGTCGCCGACGGCCGCTCGCAGCAGGTCCCACGGGTCCCCGGAGCGACCCCGCAGCCCAGTAAGCATCCGATCGTGGTGGGCAACCTCCGTCGGTGTTGAGCGGCCGTCAGCCAGGACATCGGCCAGTATCGCCAACTCGCGAGCCAATCGACCCGGCAAAACTGCCAGGCCCATCACCTCGATCAACCCGATGTTTTCCCGTTTCACCGGGTGAATTTCGGCGTGTGGATGAAAAATTCCGTCCGGGTGTTCGTCGGTGGTCCTGTTGTTTCGGAGCACCACATCGAGCTGGTAGTCCGGCCCCGAGCGGCGGACCACCGGCGTCACGGTGTTGTGAGCGACACCGCCGGTGGCGTGGGCCACCTGAGTTTCGGGTTCGCCGTGTCCGCGCCACTCGGTCAGCAGGGCATCCCCGTGCCGCTGGAGGATCTCCCGATCGGCGTGAGTCAGGCGAACCGTCGCCAGCGGCCAGTCGAGCACGTCAGCGACGGTGCCATCACGGTGCGACCAGCGCGCCAGGATGGCGGCGGAGTCCATCGGGAACCGGTGCCGACCACCCTGGAAATGATCGTGACCAAGGATGGAACCGCCGACGATCGGTAGATCCGCATTGGACCCCAGGAAGTAGTGCGGCAAGTCCGTGACGAAGTCCAGCAACCGCACGAAGGTCTGCGAACTCAACCTCATCGGGACATGCGTCTCGGAAAGCACAATGCAATGCTCGGGGTAATAGAGATAGGGCGAGTACTGCAGATACCAGGTGGATCCCGCCAGTCTCAGCGGCACAAGCCGCAGATTTCCTCGGCCGGGGTGGTCGGCCCGCCCGCGGTAGCCCTCGTTCTCGCGGCACAACAGACAGTTGGGGTAACCGCTTGCCGGCGCTCTGCTCGCGGCCGCGATGTCCCGCGGGTCCTTCTCCGGTTTGGCCCTGTTGATCGTGATCTCCAGGTCGCCATACCGAGACGGGTGACGCCAGTGAGGATTGGCGTCCGTTCGCTCCTTGTGGATGTAGTTGTTGGCGATGCAGAGCCGATAGAACGCGTCGGTCGCGACCTTCGGGTCAGTGCGGTAGTTGCGTTGGAACTCGCCGATGACCTCCGACGGTCGAGCAGTGAGGGCTCCCATGATTTCCGCATCCAGCAGGTCGCGCTGCCCGGGCGTGTCCTCAATCAGACCGCGCTCGGCCGCATCGGTCAGAAGCGGCGCCAGCAACTCATCGACACCCTCGTTCGAGGCTCGGTCGGCAACCGGCGTTGGAGTCTCCCACGCGCCTCCCGCGCTGGCGGCATTGAGCAAGTCGAGCAGTCGATTCCGGGCCCAACAGACATCGCTATGCTCGATCAGCCCGGTCCGAACTGCGTAGGCCAGCAACTCCGCCAGCGCCGCCTGGAAATCCCCGGCAGCGACATCGGATTCGGGGTCCCGCGCCACTAGCGGGCGACCTCGCGCGCGCCGTCGTCGCTACCGACGAGGAAGAAGTCCGCGGAGATCCCGGTCTCTGCCCTGTAACCGGCGGCGGTTCCATCGATGACGTCCTGCTCCAGTCCCGGTGTCGCCAGGATCGCGGCGCAGCCGCCGAAGCCGGCACCGGTCATCCGGGCCCCGATCGTGCCGGGTTGTCGCCACGCCGCCCCCACCAGCGAGTCCAACTCAGCTCCGGTGACCTCAAAGTCATCGCGCAGCGATTCGTGCGAGGCCCGCATTAACGCCCCGAACAACGTCAGATCTTCCGCCTGCAGCGCGGCCGCAGCGGTGATCACCCGCCGCTGCTCGGTAACCGTATGCCGCACCCGGGCGAACATCTCACCGTCTGCGAGAAGTTTCTGGACTTCGTCGAGTTTCGCCGGATCGAGATCGATGAGGCGCCGACCGGCTAACAGCGGGCGCAGCAGGGAGCCGGCCATCTCCACCGATCGCCGCCGGTCGTTATAGGCAGACTCGTTGAGGCTGCGGCGCTTGTTGCTGTTGGCGATGATCACCGACGCCCGGTCGTGCGGGAACCTGACATAGTCCACCGAGACGTGCTGGCAGTCCATCAGCATGGCGTGGCCGCGCCGGCCCAGTGCCACCGCCAACTGGTCCATGATTCCGCAGGCGACCCCGATGTACTCGTTCTCGGCACGTTGGGCCAGCAGAGCCAACTCCGCACCCGTCAGGCCAAAGGTGCCCAGTTCGTTCGCCGCGACCGCGACCGCTAGTTCCAGGGAGGCCGAGGACGACAGCCCGGCGCCGTCCGGAATGTTGCCGGCGATCAAGAGATCAAGCCCGCCCGATGGTCGGTGACCGGCCTCGGCCAGCATCTGAAGTACCCCGGTGACGTAGCCGAACCAACCCAACTCGGGGCGATAGCCGGTGTCATCGACGGAGGTCTGCACGACCCCTTCGGCCGTTCGATCCAGCGACATCCCACGGAACACCGACTCCCGATTGGGACGGACGAGCAACGTCGTGCCGCGGTCGATGGCCATCGGCAGCACCCACCCACCGCTGTAGTCGATGTGGTCACCGATCAGGTTGACCCTGCCCGGTGAGTGGAAGGCTCGGCACCCACTCCCAGGTCCGAAGACCTCGTCGAAGCGGACAGCCAGCCTGGTGACGTCGAGGCTGGTGCCACCGCCTCCATCCATCACATCCACCTTCCCACTCCCCCGTACAAGGATTGCGACACCCCTCTCGCGGGCCAACCTCCAACACGGGCGCGGTACCGAAGGTTCTCTCGTCCTGAGGCGGCGTTGGACGTGAGACTACGCCGACTGTTTGGTGGACGCTTGTCACACCAGCGCCCCGATCAGAAGGGAGCGGCAGGCGCCTCCGATTGACAGCGAACTCCAACCGGATCATGAATCCTCCCGGCTCGCCTCCCCGGTGGTAGCGTCGGTCCCGGGTCTCGGGAGGGGGTCACGTGGCCATGGCCAACACGGGCGGAGAATCGGAACCAGCCCCCGGCAACGCCGTGGGCGCAAGCATGTGGTCTGTCCGCTACCCGCGTGGCTCCGCTGAATTCAATCGGTTGCTGTCCTTGATGGACAACGGTGCGGTCGTGGCATTGACCCTGCTGTCCATCTCCTTGCTGGTGCTCACGCCGCAGGACGACTCGTGGCGGCAGGCGTTCAAGGATTTCGTCACTCTCCGCAGTGGCGGTTTGATCGCGCTCATCGTCTCGTTCGTGCTGGTAGGGGTGTTCTGGCTGAGTCACCATCATCTACTCTCGCGTCTGGTGGCCGTCGACCGAATCTTCATGATGGCGAATTTGTTCTTCCTGTTCCAGTTGACCTTGACGCCTGTGGCCGCGGTGGCAATGGCCGAGCATGCCAAAGACATCTACGCGGTCGTCTTCTACGGCGCCTGGCTGGCGGGGTTTATTGCCATCGAAGTCGTGCTGTGTTGGGTGGCCTATCACCGGCAACTGTTCGCCTCGCCCGCGCTCGGCAAGATCGCACTGAGCTACCAGAGCCGAGTTGGGATCGCCCGATTGGTCGTGGCAGCGCTGGCGATGGCCCTCGCCTATGTGGCACTTCCGTTGGCCGGAGCCGTCCTGCTCGCCGTTGGAATGGTGCTGCTCGACGTCGTGGTGCCCCGGCCGTTCTCCGTGGATGCTGTGGAACGCTAGCCGGTTGCCGAAACGTGCTGTGGTGGTCACCGTCACCGTCAGCTGCTCGGTGATGGGTCGTTGCTTCTCCGCACGCCGCAGCGACCGTCGGTGTCCGACTCGTCAACAATGTCGGGCGATCCCGTGATCCACGCTGACGGACCAAGTTGATGATGCACGCCACTGCAGAATTTGACAGGCTGGGGACATCCGTACGTCACCTGCCGTGGGGTCTGCTGCCAGTCATCGCCTGGCGGGGACGGCGCCGGTCAGGTGTTCTCTCGGCGGGCAGGCGTTCCCGCGTCGCAGACAGCAGGAGGAACAGATGAATCTGGACGAACTCGATGAAGGGTTCACCTGGGGGGTCGCGACGGCCGCGTATCAGATCGAGGGGTCTCCGAGCGCGGACGGCAAGGGACCCTCGATCTGGGACACCTTCACGCACAAGCGGAACCGACTAGGTCGGGGGCCGATCAAAGACGGCAGCACTGGCGATATCGCCACCGACTCCTACCGGCGTTACCCCGATGACATCGCCCTTACCGCCGCCATGGGCTTCGATGCCTACCGGTTCTCACTGTCGTGGCCCCGGATCTGCCCGGATGGTGACGGCAGAATCAACCAGGCCGGTCTGGATCACTACCGACGGATGGTCGACGCCTGTCTGGCGGCCGGGATCGAACCGTGGGTAACGCTCTACCACTGGGACCTGCCGCAGACGCTGGAAGACGCCGGCGGCTGGCCGAACAGGGACACCGTGTTCCGGTTCGCCGACTACGCGGGAATCGTCGGTGCGGCGCTGGGTGATCGGGTCACCCACTGGATGGTGTTCAACGAAGCCTTGTCGTTCACGCTGCTCGGGCACATGGTCGGCGCTCACGCACCGGGTCGACGGGGTTTCCACAATTTCCTGCCCGCCGCGCACCACGTCAATTTGGCCACCGCGATGGGTGCCCGGTCACTGCGTGCCACGGCCACTAACCCGGTCGTCGGCACCACTGCCTACCTCAGTCCACCGATCGGCGCCGGCCCCGGACCCCTTGCACGGCAGGCGGAGCGGGCAGCGGACGCGGTCCTCAATCGGTTGTTCCTGGAGCCGAACCTGGGACTGGGATACCCATGGCGAGAGGCGCCGGTGTTGCGCGCGATCGAACGACACATCGTGGCCGAGGACGAGCGCGATTTGGTGATCGACCTCGACTTCCTCGGTGTCCAGTACTACACCCGACTGCGGGCGCAGTGGCTGCCCATCCCTGGCCTCTGGACGTATCCGCGGTTTGGCCGGGACCGTTCACTGGAGTTGACCTCACTCGGCTGGGAGGTCCGACCGGAGGGTCTCGGGATGGTGCTGGACAAAGTCCACTCCTACGGCCGCTACGACCGGATCGTGGTCACCGAAGGCGGCGCCTCCTTCGATGACGTGCTTGTCGACGGTCGGGTTCACGATGCCCGACGAGTCACCTACTACCAGTCGCACCTGGCAGAAGTTGCCAAGGCGCAACAGCGCGGAATACCCGTCGACGGCTACTTCGCCTGGTCGCTATTGGACAACTTCGAGTGGGCGGAAGGATTCCGACCACGGTTCGGCCTCGTGCATGTCGACTACCCGACCCAGCAGCGCACCATTAAGGACTCCGGCTATTGGTTCGCCAACCAGCTCGGTGGCACGGCCAAGCCGACAGATCTCGAGTAGGTCAGCCCGAGGACAGCTTCTCCGGCACGGGCAAATCGACGATCTTGCACGGGATGTAGGTGTCCTCGGACAGGTGATAGCTGGCACACACCCGGTGATAGCCGTCGCCGATCGTCAGCGGGTAGTCATGGAGGACGTCACCGCGCACTACCAGCACGGGAGACCATTGCTTGCCGAGCAGCACCTTGCTGAGGTCCCGCTTCACACTCAGGTCGTCCAACGGCAGCAGCTCTAACTTGGCTGCCCGCAGGATGTCATTGGCCCGGTGCTGCTCAATCGGGGCCTTGCGCAACGCGTCGACGATCGCTTGCACCGTGTGCTGATCCCCGAGTAGGGAAAGGTAGTTCGCCGCCGCCGGGTAGTCGTGCTCCACGACGTCCTGCAGCCATAGCATCGCGCCGACATCCGCGCCCATCGTCTTTCGTTCCGCGTCGACCTCCTTGGCGACCTTGGCCACTGCCTCAGCATTCTTCGCCACCGTGGAACCTCCCTTTGATCCGGGCCCGCGACCTCTCGGCCAAGGGTTTTCACGGTCGCGGCCACACCGAAGTGCGAACGCGACCCCTCAGTCATCGCACCCTAACAGCGACCAGCGACGTTGGAGACTCCTCGAGCTCGGCTCCTTCCGCAATCTCAGCTCCTTCCGCGAGCTCGGCGCGGCCAGGTGAGTCAGGCATGCGTCGCCGCCGGGCCACGGCGATGCCCGCGATAGCCGCGACCCCGACGGCGGCCAGCGCCCCTCCACCGAGCAGACCCCACCTCGGTCCGAGCTCACGAGCGACCAGGCCAAGAAGGGGCGCACCGACGGGATTGCCGCCAAAGAAGACCAGCGTGTAGATCCCCATCACGCGACCACGGACATGCTCGTCGGCAGCCAACTGCAGGTAGCTCTGCGCCGACACCGTGAACGTCAGGATCAGCAGACCGCAAATCGGCAGGAAGGCCAGGAACATGCCGTAGCTCGGCATCAGCCCTGCCACGAAGGTGGCGACCGCGACAGCAATACCCGCCCAGACCACGAACCTCAGTCCCACCGCGGTGCGGCGAGCCGCCAGTAACGACCCGAGGATCGATCCACAGGCCAGCACCGACCCCATCACCCCGTAGGCGGCGACACCGACCTTGAATTCCTGATTGGCCATCAATGCGGTGGTGATCTGATAGTTGCACGCGAAGGTGGCGACCACCGCCACCAGACCCAGCACGATCAGAAGTTCGGACCGACTACGCAGATAGCGGATTCCGCCGGCAAACGTGGCACCGGAGGATCGCTGCGGCGACGACCCGTGGAAATCGAGTGGCCGCAGCGCCGCGATGGCGAGCAAGGCCACCAGATACGACGCGGCATTGACCACGAAGACCGGCCCGATTCCGACCAGCGCAATGGTGAGGCCGGCGACTGCAGGGCCGACTATCCGCGACAGGTTGAAGGTCGCACTGTTCAGCGCAACCGCATTGGCCAGGCTGCTCGCGGGCACCAGTTGACCCAGGAGTGCCTGTCGGGCCGGATTGTCCAGCGCGGCTGCGACACCGAGCGCGAAAGCCAGCACGTAGACAAGACCGACCGAGGCCGACTCGGCCATCACCGCGACCCCGAGGGTCAGCGCCGCCGCGCCAGCGAGGAGTCCTGCGATCACCATCACGAGCCTGCGCGACACCCTGTCAGCGAGCACACCTGCGAGCGGGGCAATCAACAGGAACGGTATGAACTGCAGCGCTGTCGTGATGCCGAGCGTGAGGGCATTGCCATGGCTGATTTCGAGAACAAGCCAGTCCTGACCAACCCGCTGCATCCAGGTACCCACATTGGTGACGACCTGACCCGTGAGATACCAGCGGTAGTTGCGGATGGAGAGCGCCGTGAAAGTCCGACTCATTCGACCACCAGACGTCCCAGCACCCGGCACGCGTCGGCCAGCAGGGCCTGCTCCTCGTCGGAGAGTTCGCCCAACCGGGTGTTCAACCAGGCCCGTCTACGACTGCGATGCTCCAGCAAACGCTCACGGCCGCACTCAGTCAATTCCACAATCACCGACCGGGCGTCGCGCGGATCCCGGCGCCGAATCACGAGGCCAGCCTTCGCCAAGTTGGCCACCGTCCTAGTCATCGATGGCGCTTTGACGCGCTCCTTGTGGGCGAGGTCACCAACGGCCTGCGGCCCCAGCCGACCAAGGGTGGCCAGCGCGCCGAGCTGACTCGGGGTGAGGGAGTCGTTCGGGCTCTCCGCGCGCAATCTCCTGGCCAGCCGCATGACGGCGACCTGGAGTTCGGCGGCGAGTTCTGGTTGATACTCGTCGGCATCGTCGGCGCTGCGGACTGTGTCGACACCGGCGCCGGGGGCTTGGGGGTCGGTTCTGGTGTCATTGCCGCTGCCGGTTTTGGCGCCTTGGAGTTGCAGAGTGGCGTTCATGTCTGTCCCCATTTCTCCATCTCTCTGCCCTCTGGTCGAAGCGAGGAAGTACCTCGCCGTTCGGGCGGACACTCCATTTACTTAGTCTGACTAAGTAAGAGCTCGATTGGTTCCCCCACCCCGTTCGAATGCTGTCCGAGTCGACGGATACGCAAGCGCTGCACCGTATTCCCCCGGACCACGGCCGAAGTCGATCCAGGTCCGGAACTGCGGAGTGCGAGTGGCTATCGATAGAGGGCATCGTCGGCGAGTCTGCCCAAACTGTCGGTGGTCCGAAGTATCCTTAGAACGTAAGTTCGAGTCGGCAGGTTCGTTCGGTTGGGGCTCGTTCGGTTGGGGCTCGTTCG
>CAZJNU010000056.1:0-17576 GCA_964547485.1 uncultured Actinomycetes bacterium | reverse complement strand
CTGGGGAAACGGAGCGGGAGCAATCCCGGCACCGCGCCCCAGGCCGACTCAACCGGCTGTTGCTTGGTGCCGTATGCGTTGAGTGCGGGCGGTATACCAAAGCGCGCGGCGGGAGTACCTCTGGTTGCTATGGTGCCCAGATGACGGACTACATCGTGGTTGCGCGCAGCGTGCAGATCAACGCTTCCGGTGCGGAGATCCAGGGCTGGATCATTGATTTCCACAAGTGGGTTGACTGGTCGCCCTGGGAGCGGATTGACCCCGACCTGGCACGCAGCTATGGCGGCGCTACTGAAGGCGTCGGGGCCCGGTACGAGTGGTCGGGTAACCGCAAGGCGGGCGCTGGCCATATGACGATCGACTCCGTCACGGCCGACGAAATCGACATCGCGCTGACCTTCACGAAGCCATTCAAGTCCGACAGCAGAGCCCACTTCAGTTTCCGTGAGGGCGGAGACCAGACCACGGTGACCTGGAAGATCCTGACGCCGAGGACCTTTCTGTTGAGGATCATGTCGGTCTTCATGAAACTGGACAAGACCGTCGGACCTGACCTCGAGTCAGGCCTTGCCCAACTGAAGACGGTCTCCGAGTCTGCAGCCTGAGCCCGCCACCCGCACCCGCCACGCGCCGACCTGACCCGCTGACCGGGCCGCAGACGCTGGACCTGGCAAGGGGGTGCTTTGGCGCAGTTGACGCAGCGACCGGTAGTAGTTTGATAACAAGACTGCGGGTCCAGCTCGCGGGTAGACAGTTGGGGTGTGACATGACCAGTCGTGTGGTTGGGATCGTTCTGCGGCTGACCGGTGCCGCTGGTTCCGTTTTGCTGGTGGCTGCGTGCAGCGCAGGGTCAGGAGCCGGGTCTGATGCCTCGGGGTCGCCCACCCTTTCGGCGCCCGCGAGTTCCACCTCGGCGGCGGCCCCCGCCGCTTCGACCACTGACTCGGCGGAGACGTCGGCTGCGAATGACGAGGGCTGCGCGGTGGCCGATGTGACAACCAAGTCCACAAACGCTGCCCTGCAGGAGCTGGCGCTGTCGGTCTATCGGCCGCTCCAATGTGCTGGATCGACACCGCTGACCGCCCAACTGAAAGCGGCCGCTGCCGATCCCGCGTTGGCAGCGAAAGCGAAGACTGCAGGGGTGACGTTGACCTCGGGTGAGGCCGCTGGTGCGGTCACGATGAACCTGGTCGCCGGGCGCTCCGGTTGCCAGGTGGTAGTGATGGACAGCCCGGCCGCCAAGATGGTCAACTGCGCTGACGTCTGACCCTGAGCGTGAGTCAGCAGGAGTCGACGTCGTGCCTGGGTTCGCCTCGGTGGCGATGTTACTTTGAGCTGGCGGTGTCGGCTGAAATCCTCGGCTCGCCCTTCCTGAAGAGCTAACCCGCCCGCATTGAGCAACGGAGCCCGCTTTGAACTCTCGGTCCTCTTCGTCCTCGACCAGGAACGTGGGTCGCGTCAGTGTTGGGCTAATGGCGTGCGCGCTGGCGCTGGCCAGTTGCGGGACCGTCACGAACAGCGTCAGAGGCCAGGCGCCCTCCAGCCCAACGCCCTCCAGCGCAACGCCCTCCAGTCCAACGCCCTCCAGCCCAGCGCCCACCAGCCCGCCAGCCGCCGCGACGTTGACCGCGACCAAGGTGGTCGGCGGTGAGGCGCACACCTGCGCGATCCTGAGCAGCAAGGCACTCAAGTGCTGGGGCGCCAACGGGAATGGTCAACTCGGCCAGGGCGACACAAAGGCTCGAGGTGACCAACCAGGTGAAATGGGTGCTGCCCTACCGCCGATTGATCTGGGCAAGGGTCGAACTGTGCTGGATGTTGCGGCTGGCGGTGCACACACCTGCGCCCTACTCGACAACGGAGCGGTCAAGTGCTGGGGCCTGAACCGAACAGGTCAACTTGGTCTCGGCGACGCCACCCAGCGGGGATCGGCGGCGGGTCAGATGGGCGACAACCTGCCCGCGGTGAATCTCGGTGTTGGATTGACGGCGCTGGCCGTAACCGCAGGCAAGCAGCACACCTGCGCCGTGCTGCAGAGCGGATCGGTCAAATGCTGGGGATACAACGCCCGTGGCGAGCTCGGCTTGGGCACGACGACCACGATGGGTATCAACGCCAGCCAGATGGGAGACAACCTGCCCGCGGTGAAGTTGGGCAACGGTCGTTCGGCAACAGCCATCAGCGCCGGCTGGTACTTCAACTGCGCCCTGCTCGACAACAGGTCCGTCAAGTGCTGGGGGTTCAACAACTACGGTCAACTGGGTGTCGGCACGACCGTCAACCAGGGCACGCAGCCCTCTCAGATGGGCGACAACCTCAAAGCTGTACCGCTCGGAACCAGTGCGAAGGGGACGCCGGCCGAAGCTGAGGACTTGTTCGCGGGCGGCGGCCATGTCTGTGCTCAGATCGACCAGCCCGCCGATCGCAAACGCGACAACAACACGGTGAAGTGTTGGGGGGACAACGAGCAGGGCCAACTCGGCCAAGGTGATACCCGGAACCGCGGCGACCAGCCGAACGAACTCGGCGACGCCCTGCCGGCGATCGCGCTCGGAACCGCTAAGACCACTGAGGTCAATGACGTCGTCGCCGGCGGCTTTCAGACCTGCGCGCTGCTCGGCATCGGGGGTAAGAAGAAGGAAGCCGTGAAGTGCTTCGGTGGCAACGACCAAGGCCAACTGGGCCTGGGCAATACAACGAACCGCGGAGACGCGGCCGGTGAGATGGGCGATGCGCTACCGGCAGTCAGCCTGGACAAAGTCAAGGACATCCTGGCAATCGGCGCGGGAGGGTGGCAGTCCTGCGCCATCCTAGACAGCACCCGGGGCCTCAAATGCTGGGGTAAGAACGACACCGGCCAGCTGGGGATCGGCAGCACCGTGAACCGCGGCGACAAGCCAGGGCAGATGGGGAGCGCGCTGCCTGCGGTGAATCTGGGCTAGTTGCGGGGGAGGGACGTCGCCGGGCAGCGCAACTGTCTCGGGCATCTCCTGAAAACCCCGGCGACCCCCGCTGCACCGACGTAAGGCCGCTCGGTGACCCGCAGCGGCTTGCCAAGCAACAATCCGACGGACGTGCCAGCATCCCTGGACATATGTTGTCCACGGCCGGCCAGCGATCCCGCGGCGCGGTCCGAACGAGTAGGGCGGAAGCAATGGCTGAATTCGATGTCGTGATCAGGAACGGCCGTGTGGTGGACGGCACCGGCTCACCCCCGCGGGTGGCGGACGTCGCGATCAGGGGTTCCGTCATCGCCGCGGTGGGCCCGAATCTGGAAGGCCGAGGCGAGCGGGAGATCGACGCAGACGGACTGCTGGTCACGCCTGGTTGGGTCGACCATCACACGCACTACGACGGTCAGGTGACCTGGGACCAGTGGTTGACCCCGTCCTCCTGGCACGGCGTCACCACCGCAATCATGGGCAACTGCGGCGTCGGATTCGCGCCCGCCAAACCCGATGAGCACGAGTGGCTGATCCAGTTGATGGAAGGGGTAGAGGACATTCCCGGTTCCGCCTTGACCGAAGGGCTGACGTGGGGCTGGGAGTCGTTCCCAGAATATCTGGACAAGGTCGCCTCGCTGCCCAAGATCATGGATGTCGGCGCACAGGTCACCCATGGACCCCTGCGCGCGTATGTGATGGCAGAGCGCGCCGGCGACGACTTGGCCGCAACCGAGCAGGATCTGGCGGCGATGGCGGCGATCGTCGCTGAGGGGATGGACTCGGGAGCGTTGGGATTCTCCTCGTCTCGGACGCAGATCCACCGGGGTGCCGACGGGGAGCTGGTGCCCGGCACCGACGCCCCGGCGCACGAACTGATGGTGCTCGGAGAGGCGATGAGCCGCAACGGCACCGGCGTCTTCCAATTTGCCACCGACCACCCAACCCTGGTCACCCGGGAATGGTCCTGGATGCTCGAACTAGCCCAGAAGATCCAGCGCCCGGTGATGGTGTCGATCAACCAGAGCATGGCCGCGCCGGACGTCTGGCGGCAGGTACTTCCGCTGCTGGAGGAGGCACACGCGCAAGGGCTGCCGGTATACGCGCAGGTGGCGGGGCGTGGGGTCGGCATCATCTTGTGTCTGGAGGGCTCCGCCCACCCGCTATTGGTGTGTCCCGCCTATTGGGAGATCGCCGAACTGACGTTGGCGGAACGGGCGGCCGCCCTTGACGATCCGGCGATGCGGGAACGGTTGAAGACGGAGAAGACGATCGGTGACGGCATTCCGCTGGCGGATCTAGCGGTCGCCTACGACCGGATGTACCTGATGGCCGGTGAGGACATCGACTACGAACCGACCCAGGAGACCAGCGTCGCCTCAGTGGCCGAGGCGACCGGTCGTCACCCCGTCGACGTCATTGTCGACGAGCTGATCCAACTGGACGGCCAAGGGATGCTGTACCTACCGATCTTCAACTACTCCTATGGCGACCTGTCGGCGACCTACGCACTGCAGCAACACGAATTCACCCGAATGGGACTTGCTGACGGGGGTGCGCATTGCGGCGCCATCTGTGACGGCGGGATGCCGACGTTCATGCTTACCCACTGGACGCGAGATCGCACGCGGGGACCGAAGTTGGACCTGGAATGGGTTGTCTATCGACAGACGAAACAGGCGGCGGAGGTGTACGGGTTGCTGGACCGTGGAGTGCTGGCCCCGGGGTATCGGGCGGATGTCAACGTCATCGACTACGACAACCTGACCTTCGATCGCCCCGCTGTCGCCTACGATCTGCCCGCCGGCGGCCGACGGTTGGTGCAACACGCCAGCGGTTACCGGGCAACATTCTGCGGTGGTGTCCAGACCGTTGCAGATGATGAATTCACCGGAGCCCTGCCGGGCGCTCTGATCCGTGGCCCCCAAGCCGCTCCGGATTCGAAGTAGCGCCGCGAGGTGACCGGAAACCCGGGCAGCGGATCGGATTCCGGCGTCGAATCACAGGAAGCCGAACTCGTCGCCGAATTGGCTGCGGTGGAGGCGTTCGCCGGGCGGCCGGCACCGTCCTTCGGCCAACTCGTCGGCTTCGGCTTCGGCTCGGTCGGAATGGGTGTCTGGGTCACCGTACCCGGGCTGTTGCTGCTGTTCTACCTGACCAATGTGGTCGGGGTGAACCCGTTCATCGCCGGCCTGACGTTGCTCCTACCGAAACTTCTTGACATCGTGCTGCACCCAGGATTCGGGAGCCTGTCGGATCGGCAGTTGGCCAAGCGCGGCAACCGCCGGGGGATGATGTTCTTCGGACTCTTGCTCGGGATCGCGATGACCGCGATGTTCTCCGTGCCGACGGCCCTTGTGGGCACCGGCGCCGCCCTCTGGGTCGCGGTCTTCTACACCCTCGGCAACGTTTCGTTCGCGTCCTTCCAGGTTCCCTACATCACCACCCCCAGCGACCTTGATGTGTCCTACTACCAGCGCACCCGAGTCATGACCTTCCGAATGTTCCTGTTGATCGTCGGCTTGCTGGCTGCCGGGGTGGCAGCCCCCGCACTCGTCGCAGGCGGCACCCGCGCGGAGTACACGCAGATGGCGATCAGCCTGGGCATCGTGATGTTCGTGACGGCGCTGGTCGCGATCGCGAGTATCAAGAGCCTCAAGAAGTTCATGACCAGTGAACACCCCGACGCGAACAACGCCCACCTACCGCTCGTCTCGGGAGTCAAATTCGCATGGGCGGACAGGAACTTTCGGGCGCTTGTGCTGTCCTACCTGTTCACTGGCGCCACGACGCATCTGTTCTTGGCCGCGCTGCCGTTCTTCGCCGAGTACGTCTTTCACAACACCAAGGTGACGGCCATCTTCATGGGAGCGTTTCTGGGGCCTGCGCTGATCGCGACCCCGGTCTGGTTGCAGGTGTCCAAACGGATCGGCAAGCAGCGTGGGCTGCTGATCTGCCAGCTCGTCTTCGCCCTCGGCGCGCTGAGTCTGCTGCTCGGGCCGACCGTCGGGCTGGGACCGACGGTCGTCATCGTGGTGGTGCTGGGTATCTGTTTCGCTGGCCTGCAGCTCTTCGCCTATTCGATGGTTCCCGATGTCGCCAGGGCCGCGAGTCCGGACGGCTCGAAGGCGGGTTCCTACACCGGTGTCTGGACCGCGACGGAGGCGACCGGCACCGCCTTCGGCCCGTACATCTACGCGGCTGTGCTGGGTCTGGGCGGCTTCGTCGCCTCGACCGCTGGCGACAATGTCACCCAGACCTCGTCGGCGCAGATCGCGCTGCTGCTCGGATTCACGGTCGTGCCGGCGATCCTGATGGTGATCGCGCTGAGCTTCCAGCGGCGGTACCAGCTTGGAGGTGTCCCCGACGTCGGTGCCTCGACATCGTGATGCGCGGTCGCGGGGTCGTGATCGATCCGGCCAGCCTGGGCCACCGAGGCACCAGTTACGTGCTGATCTACATCTGCCTGGCCGCTGCCTGCTACGTCTGCTGGCTGGTTGTCCGCGTCCGGGCCAACCGCGGCGGTCGAACCGCCACCCGAATCTTCAGCAAGCTCAACCCGCAGGCGCAGGCGCTGCGTTCGTGGGCACTGATGGCACCTGCCACGCTGGTGTACTGCGGGGCCTGGACGGCGACCACGATCCTGGTACAGGGTTCACCGAAGGCCCTGATTCAGACGTTCACGGTTGTCAACAGCAGCAATATCGATGGCCTGCTCTTCGACCCCTTTCGCGCGCTGGCCGCAAGCGCCTTGCTGGTCGCCGACCGTGGCTTCGGATTCCTCGCCTATGTGGCGGTCTACGCGCTGATCGTTGCCCGACTTGAACAGCGATTGGGGACTGCCCGGACTCTGCTGGTGTGGCTGGTCGCACACTTCGGTGGCTCACTGTTGACAGTCGGCATCCAACTTCTCGGCGTCCACCAAGGTGTGTCGACCGCAGAGCTGGCCACCACCGCCGACGTTGGGGTGAGTTATGTGATGGTCGGGTCGATGGCGGCGTATGCGCTGCTCGTCGGGACCAGATGGCGGTACTACTACTGGGCGGGTTTGGGTATCGGGTTGACGGCGCCGTTGGCGCTGTCGGGGTCCATCTGGGACATCGGGCACATCATCGCGGCGCTGCTGGGCCTGCTGGCCGGGTTCATTGCGCTGAAGGTGGCGCCGGCGAGGCCTCAACTGCGATGGCGGGACCTGTCCAAAGCGCCACTGGAGTTGGTCCAGGTCTCCCGCGGAATCCCGAGGATTGACCCCGCCTCGGAGTGACCTCGTCCGCTAGCGTCGCTCGTAGACCCAGAGTTCCTCGCTCGCCCAGGTCGTCCGTCCCTGCTCGGTCAAACAGTCCGCCTGCAACGGCTGGCCACTGAGCAGGTGTCTCAAGTTGAGGGCTGTCAGCGAAGGGTCGCACGGGGATACCCGGACCACGATCGCGTCTGCCGCCGGGGCAGTGATGACCGGCGCGCGGAGTTCGGTGTCCCAGTCGAAGATGATCCAGGCGGCCGCGCGATTCCAGGCCTCCTCATAGCGGCCGGACGGGTCCAACACCCGCCAGCCACTGGACGGCCCGGACCATTGGTCCCCGGACAACATCGGAACGCCATTGGCGGCGAGCAGTGGATTGACCATCAGGTCGTGAGCGGCCCACAGTCCGTCGCTCGGCTGCTTGTCGCCCGCGAGGCCGGACACCATTGATGCGGCCGCACTGTTACGCAGCGGCCCAAGGCCCTGTTGCAGCGGATTCACGAAGACGACGGTCGCGGCCATTGCCACCACAGCAAGCACACCTCCGCCGACCGCGACCTTGGAGTTCGAGTTGGCCACCAGCCAGAGCGCCGCGCCCGCCGTGCCCGCGACAACGAGGACCACCAGTGCCGGAAGTGTTTTCAGGTACTGGTCGGAAATCAGCAGTCCGACAACTACCAGCAGGGCCGAACTTGCCACCGCAATAGTCGTCGCGGTGGGCCACCGGACCGGATACCTCGAGAGCAAGGTTGCCACCCCGAGGGTGATGAAGAGGCCGAGGATGGCCTGCATCCGCAGGGGAGGTACGAGACTCAGCAGCGGGACTCTAGTGCCGATGACCGTTGGCCAATCAATCAGAATCCAGGAAAGCCCCAGAGCGGTGATTGCCAGGAACACCGAAGTCTGGATGCGCTCGCCCGTGGTTGACCGACGCCAGGTGGCAATGGCCAGCCCGAACAGGGCGACAGCGAGGAAGGTCCAACTGGAGGAGAACTCCGAGGGGTTGCCGCCAGCGGGATTCGGTGGGTCCTGCATCCAGCCCTCGAACGGGGCGGCGAATACGCGTGCCAGGCCGAGGTTCTCACCGCTACTGCGCCGCTGGCCTGGGTAGAGACTCTGTTGAATGGCTTCAAAGGCCGCCGCGTTCTGCCACAGAACCAGCAGGGTGACGACCGCACCCAACACGCCTGTGGCGAGAATCAGCAAGACGCTCACCCGCCGGCGTTCCTTGTCGCAGAGCAGTGTGACCGCGGTGATCGAAATGACGGCGGCGGCGAGCGGCAACGACCAGGGGGCGTAGCTGAACGGGATTCGGGCACAGGCGAGAGAGCCGATGACTGTCAGCAGCGGCCACCACAACCACCGCCGCGGACCGCTGACCCGGGCGCCCAGCAACCAACACGCTGACACCACCAACCCCGGAAGCAGCGCCACCAGCGGCAGCATCGACCACCAGGCGACGCAGGGCGACAACACGACTGCCGCTGCCGCCAGCAGTGCAGGCCAGAATCGTGCACCCCACAGCACCAGTACCAGCGGCACCAAGGCCACAACCAGCAGCGGTACTGCCCAGAACGAGGCTGCAAACAACTGCCCGTCTGGCAGCCAAGGTCCAAGCTGCAGAATCGCCTTCTCCGGATAGATCAGGTTCTCGAGTAGAGGGCCGGACGGCACGTTGGAGATCAAGAAGGGTGAGTTCGTCAGGGGGGTGACGAACCGGGTCGAACCCGCGGCCTCGACACCTAGTTGCAGCGGGGTTGAGCGCGCATATTCATCGCTGCGGATGGCACGCGGGGCGCCAAAGATCACTCCTCCGTCGGTAGAGCCTTTGTTCGCGAAGGAGCTTATGGAGGAGGTAGTGATGGCGGCCAACGACAAGCCGATCCAGATGACCAACAGGACTGCAAAGAGCCGGAGCAGGTTGCGCTGGTCCGGCGCGGCGGGCTGATCCGGCTTCGGCGGTCGCCCGGCGGAGTCGGCACCCCGGTTGTCGCGCACGGTCCTCAGGGTAGCGGCGAGTTCAGGCCGGCGTGCCTGCGCACTGGTCGCGGCAGCGTCGAACCAGACCGCTCCGCGGTCTATATTCGAAAACAAGGGACGCCTGCCCGTCGTGCGCTGGAAAGTGCCCCCGGGCGGAGGACTCAGCCGAGCTGGGAGGTGACGTGCGCACCGTGAAGCCGGTGACACACCGGTTGGCAGGAAGTCTGCGGATGGCCAGCGTCGCCGCAGTGGTATCCAGCGTGTTCGGGGTCGTCCTCATTGTCTGGGGGACGACGTTGGGTGCGGCCACCATGACTGGCGGCGGCGTGATGGCGGTGGGGCGGGGGTTGATGGCTGGTCTGATCGTGGTCGGAATCAGGCTCTCGCGACAGCACACGTCGACTTTCCCGTTCGGCGTCTACAAACTGGAGAACCTATTCGCCGCGTGCGCTGGCGTCATCGTCCTGGTGCTGGGCTACGAACTTGCCCTCGTATCCATCGCCCATCTTGATGGGACGTTCATCTTCGCCAGGGATCCCAAGTACGCCCTGCCATTCTTTCTGGCGGCGGCTCTGCTGGGCGGCGTGATGGGGTACTACAAGCGGCGCATCAGCCGCGCCGAGGGATGCCCAAGCCTCGCCGCCGACGCCTACTTCTCGTTTGCGGATGCCGGAGCGCTGGTGGTGATCGGAGTTGCGCTGGCCCTGGATATTGCTGGGGTTCCAAAGGTCGACGCGATAGCAGGGCTTATTGTGACCGGCTTTCTGGCGGCTATCGGGATTCGCATCCTGCAGGGGGCATTGAGGGTTCTGCTGGATGCGTCGGTGAGTCGCGAGGTCTTGACCGGAGTCAGGCGAATCGCCGAAGCCGACCCCGGCATCAGGAAGGTGCTCAGCGTCGACGGCCGCAACTCGGGATCTTTCGTGTTCCTGCACCTCGTGGTGGAACCGACCGTGGCGAGCCTTGCGGGGGCCAGCACGGTCGCAGCAGAGCTCCAGCGCAGAGTGAAAGCAGCGTTCGGGGATGTCGACAGTGTTGGGATCGAGTTCAGCGCCACGACCGGGAGGCTGACCGGGGCCGTCCCGTTGGAATTGGACGGAACGACCGTCGCCCGAGTGTTCCAGGCTGCCCCGAACGTGGCCGTCGTGGAGTTCGAGCAAGGTCGCGCCGTGGCGAATCCAGAGCTCGTGTCGAATCCGGCGGCGGCGGCGCGTGCATCCGGAGCGGGGGTCTACTTCGCGGTTCTGCTGGGACGACGCGAGGTAGACGTGTTGCTGGTGCGAGAGGACCTCACCGACGACGATGCCCGCGAGACGCTGCGGGCCTACGCAGTCGACGTCGAACTGAGGCCGTCGGCTGAGTCCCTGCCCAGCGCGATGGCTGAGTTGGCACAGGTGGCCGCGGAGACCAGGGCGACGCCATGACCTTCCTGCGGAGGATGGAGCCGACCGAGAAGGCAGAGGCGATCGCCGTCATCGCCTCGGTGTTCATGGCCGCAGGAATGATCTCGGTTGCTTTCCTCTCCGGCAGTGTTTCGGTGTTGGCCGAGGGAATCGACACCTGCGTCGACATCATTACCTCGATCGCGGTGATGATCGGCCTGAAGTTGTCCAAACGTCGAAGCAAGGACTTCCCCTACGGGCTATACAAGATCGAGAACCTGGTGACCATCGCGATCGCGGCACTAATCCTGTTCAGCGCCTATGCCCTGGCTCGGGAATCCATCGATAACCTGGTGAGTGCCCAGGAAACGGTCAGCAAACCCTGGGTCGCAATGGCGACAATGGCCGTCGTCGCTATCGTGACCGGACTCTTGGCGTGGAACAAGGGCCGAGTCGGGCGGCGGGAGAACTCGCCGAGCTTGCTCGCTGATTCGCGTCACTCCTGGACGGATGCAATCGCGAGCGCCGGCGTGGTGGTGGGGCTCGGCCTGAACGCGCTGGGTGTGCCCTACGTCGACTCGCTGATGGCGTTGGCGATAGCCGCGATCCTGGCGTGGTCGGGGGTGCAGCTTCTGCTGAGCGCGGTCAAGGTTCTGCTTGATGCCTCGATTGAACAGGAGATCATCGACCTGGCGACCGCCACGGCTTTGGCGGATCCGAGGGTCAGGCGGGTGGTGGCAGTGGATGGACGCAACTCCGGCAGCTACCGATTCCTACAGGTGACTTTGGTTCCGCAGAGCGACGACCTCCGAGATGCCGAGGCCTGTGCCCGGGAAGTCAAGGCTGCGGTGCGGGCCGCAGTTCAAAATGTGGAATCGGTGCAGGTGGAGTTGGTGTCCGAGGATTCGACCACGACCATCGTCGCGGCGCTGTTGGAGGCCGACCAAACCACGATCGCGAGTGGGCTCGGGACGGCGACTGCCTTCGCACTGGTGGCGTGCGACCCCGAACGCCGGCCCGGTCCGGCGCGGACGGAGATCGTCGAACTGCTGGCTGGGCGGGCCGCAGTGGGTAGCGAAATCAGGTCCGCGGTGACGATCTGCAAACACGGCGTGGACGCAGTTCTCGTGACGGCAGACCCGCCAACCGGCGGTCCCGGCTACGTTCTTGCGGCAAACGCGATCGTCGTCCTATCTCGACCGGACCTGCTGACCCTCCAGCAGGTGCAGGCAGCAACACCGGACCTGCACAATCAACCGCAGGGGATCAGTAGATGAGGACCACGGCGTCGTTCCCGCCGGTGCAGCGGATTGGGTAGGCGCTGCTGTTGCAGTACATGTCGTAGGTCTGGCCCGTGACCGGGCTGTAGACCCCGGACAGGTAGGACGAGCTGCCGCTGTAGACGTAGGCATCGCGAACGGCGAGCGCGAATTGGCAACTGGTCGGGCCGGCGGCGCGCACGCCGCTACCGCAATCGGTGCCCTCCCTGGTGATTCCTTCGCTTCCGTCGTTGCCGTCGTTGCCGTCGTTCTGCGGTACCACCGGAACGGGCTGGGTGACAGTCACCGTCGGTTGTGGTGCCGCCTTGGTGACGGTGACCGCCGGCTTCGGCGGCGTCGGCGTCGGAGTGGGCGTCGGGGTCGCGATTGTGCTCGGCGTGGCTGCTGTGCGGGCCTGCTGGCCGCTCGCGCCGGTGAAGAGGTAGCCGATGACTCCCGCCAGGATGACGGCCAGCGCGATCACGGCCACAAGCAGGAAGGTGCGGCTCGGTCCGGATTTGCCCGGCGGTGGTGCGGCCGGCGGGGTGGTCATCGGCAGGGGTGGTGGAGGTGCCTCGGTTGCGGCAGTCGCTCCGGCCACCGAGGCGCCGACTCGCAGGTCGTCTATTCCCGGGATGACGTTGGTGTTGTCGGTGGAAGAGTCGTTCGTACCCGAATCGTCCGCGGCGGCGACCGCCGTGCCACAACTTGGACAGAACTTGGCCCCGTCAACAGGCTGACCGCAGTTCGTGCAGTAGTGCATCACGTGTCGCCCCCTCCCGGGTCCGGTCAGGGTGGACAACCCGCACCGGGTGTATCCAGTCTGCCACTTACGATTGGGGCATGCGACGGTGGCGACGGCAGACGGGTTACAGGTCAGCCGTGCCCCGTTGCACGCGGGTTTTGTCGATCCAGTGGCCCGCATCCTTCCGGGGTCTGGCAGTGCTGGTGACCAGTGCGGCGGCGATGGTCCTGCTGACCGCGTGCGGCCAGAATGCTATGCCTGCAGCCGGGTCGACCGATACCTTTTCGGCCGCGGCGCCAACCCCCGAGCACCCTCAGCCGACATCCGTGCGCGCCACCGAGACCGTCACCATCACGCCGCCGGCGGCGACCGTGACGGTGCGTCCAGGTGGCGGCACACCGGACTCGAGCGCGCCCACCGTCGGCGTCGGCCCCCTGCTGACCGCGGCTGATCTGGCGCAGTTCGCGGATCGCTTTGGGGACACCGCTGCCGTCGCGGTGGCGCCGCTGGACGGCGAGCCGATCTCCGCGACCGGTGACACCCGGAGCCCATATGCATGGTCCACTGCGAAGGTGCTGATCGTGGCGCAGACCCTGAAGGATGCCGGTGGGCCCGAAGGCTTGTCGTCTGATCAGTTGGACCTGATCGAGCGCTCACTATCTGCCTCGGACAACGAGGCCGCGGCCTCGCTGCACCGCCAACTGGAGGATAGCCGTGGCGGCCTGCAAGGGGCGGCCGATGCGATGGCCGACCTGCTGCGCAGCGCCGGTGACACCGACACGGTCATCTCCACGGTGGGGCGCGACTCCTACTCGACCTACGGCCAGACACTGTGGACGGTGGACGAGCAGGCGCGGTTCGTGGCGGCGTTGGTCCGTGGCTGCGTGCTGCCCGCCGCGGCAACGGACTTCTTGGTCGAGGACCTCGGGAATGTCGTCGAGGATCAGCGGTGGGGGCTTGCCGATGCGGGTTCGCCCGCCTTCAAAGGCGGTTGGGGGCCGGATCCGGACGGCCAGTACCTTGTCCGACAGTTGGGTGTGCTGCAGGCAGGTGACGGCAACAACTACGCCGTGGCGATCACGGCGCGACCCGACGACGGTTCGTTCGAGAGTGGCCAGCAACTCCTGACCGAGGTGGCGCAATGGGTCGATCAGCACGTGACCACCGCCCCCGTCGCGACGAACTGCTAACGGCCCCGGTATCTGGGCAGTGTGATCGGCAACACCGTCCGCGTCGGTATCGGGTGCAGGCGGGTGTGGGTAGGGAGACTTTGCCGGATTGTGCCAGCCACCGTGGTTCGGGCACTCGCGGCAGAGGAGACCACTGTGACCACTGAACATGACCCAGCAACCAAGGACGGACGAAGCACGATCGCGCTAGTCGCCCATGACGAACGCAAGTCCGACCTGCTTTCTTGGGCGGAGTTCAACGCCGACGTGTTGCGCGCCCACCACCTAATCGCCACCGGCACCACCGGTGCTCTGTTGGCGGAGCGACTCGGCACCGACGTGGAGTGCCTGCTGTCAGGTCCGCTCGGCGGCGACCAACAGTTGGGGGCCCGAATCGCGGAGGATCAGGTTGACCTGATCGTGTTCTTCTGGGATCCGCTGTCGACCCAGGCTCACGACACTGATGTGAAGGCGCTGCTGCGGATCGCGGCGGTGTGGAACATCCCGATCGCGTGCAACCGGGCCACCGCCGATTATCTGTTGTCGTCGCCGCTGCTGGACACGTCCTACCAGCCGGCCGAGCCGGACTTCAATGCCCATACGCACCGGGACCTGCCGCTCTGATCTTCGCAAGACTCGCCGAGGTTTCTCCCGCGCACCTTGGCATCGACGGGTGTTACCCCTAGCGTTGCCGGATGACCAACGCGACGGTGGGTGGATCCGATGCCAGCGGATTCTGACAGTCCGGCTACAGGTGTGCGGCGAACCGTGCGACTCCACCGGGTCGCGCGACGCGCCGGCGTCGCGAAATCCACCGCCTCAGCCGCCCTGAACGGCAGGCCGGGCGTTTCGCCGGCAACGCGTGAACGGGTGCTGGCCGCCGCGCGGGAACTCGGGTTTCGCCCCGATGCGGTTGCCCGCACCTTGCGCACCGGACACACCCCGGCAGTTGGGCTGATCGTGGACCCCAAGGCGTACGCCCTGGACTCGCGGTTGGCAGAAGCCCTCACCATGCGCTACCTGCTCTCGGTGATGGAGGAACTGTCGCTGTCGGGCGTGCCCGTCTATCAGGTCACGTTGCCTCGGTTAGAGGTCATGGGCAACCTGCCGATTTCGGCGATCCAGATCGTGACGGTGGAGCCAGTGGTCACCCTGCCCGACGGATTCGCCTTCGGTCTGCCCGTTTTCCATTCAGCGGGAACGCTCGAACACAATGGTCCGTCGGTGTGGGTGCGGCATGACTTCCCCGCGCTGCTCGCTGAAGTGATGGACCATTTCACAGCCCAAGGTGCGCAACGGCCGGCACTGATTCCCCGCGATGGCCCCACAACCTGGGGAGAGGAGATCACCGACGCGTACCGCACCTGGTGCATGGCAAACGGACGAGATCCCATTGTGCGTCCGTCACGCGGCGAGCCTCGCCAGATCGCAGACCTGGCGTCTCAACTGACCGGCGATCAGGGTGTCGATGCGATCTTCTCGCTGGTGGGTGAATGCCCGAGTCTGCTCGCAGGCGCCCGTCGGGCAGGTAAGTCTGTTCCTGAGGATGTGTTGGTTGCCGGCTTCGGTGACGGCGCTGCGGAGGCGATGATGACGCCGCCCGCCACGGTGATGTCGATGTGCGGCATTGAGAACGGCAAAGTGGTTGCGGCCGCGCTGGTGCGCGGGCTGAGGACCGATGAGTGGCCGTCCGAAATTCGGGCCAGTCATCGACTTGTGGTCCGTGCGTCGTCGATGCGCAGCACGACGGCCCAGTCCCCGGGTTAGGGGGACCGGGCCGTCGTTGTCGACCGGAGGAGCGTGCGCTGCTACATCCCGCTGTTGAGCGAGTCCAGCAGTGCGTAGTCGGACGTGTCGCCGGAGATCTCCCAGAACATTCCGCCGCCCAGCCCCTTGGCCTTGATGTACTCGGCCTTGGCCTTCATCGAGGCCGGGTCGTCGTAGCTGATGAAGCTCTTGCTGGCGGCGTCATACAGGTACGGGACCTTGGCATCGTTGTCCCAGTAGCGCACGTACCTCGGGAGGTAGTTGGCAGCGATGTCGGAGTAGTTCAGGAAGCCCTTCTCCCAGGTCCCCGGACCTTCGCCCTTGTGGGCCTGAAAGAGACCGCCGTTGGTGGCTTCCACACCGGCGAACGACCGTCCGTAGAACGGCACCCCGAGTACCAGCTTCTGCGCGCTGACACCCGAGTTCAGGTAGCGATCCACGGACGCGGCCGCGTTGAGCCCTACTGGGCCGGGATCTCCCGGGGTTGCCTGCAGGCCGGCATTGTGGCCCGTCTTGGGCTCCCAGATGCCGTGGAAGTCGTACGCCATCACGTTGATCCAGTCGACGATGTTGGCGATTGAGGCGGCCTCAAGGTTCTCCTGGGTGGCGGGTCCGGCCGGTGCCGCGATGGTCAGCAGGTAGTGCTGGCCGCCGTCCAATGTGCCTTGCCGGTCGAGTTCGGTACGCAGTGCCTGCAGCAGCAACGTGTAGTTGTGCTTGTCAGCAGCAGTTCCGGGCTGGAGTCCGCCGGAGACTGGGTACTCCCAGTCGATGTCGATTCCGTTGAACCCATTGTCCTTCATGAACTTCACGCACGACTTGGCGAACGTGTCCCGGGATTGAGCGGAAGCTGCCGCCGCGGAGAAGTTGCCTGACCAGGTCCAACCTCCGACGGAGATCAGCGTCTTCAGGCCTGGGTTCGACGCCTTCAGCTTGCTGAGTTGATTGAAGTTGCCACGCTTTGCTCCCGCGTCCCAGCTGTCCCCAGGGAAGAACTTGTCGGTGTCGGCATAGGGGTCACCCAACGCGCACTGCCCGTTGGCAACGTTGGCGAAGGCATAGTTGATATGCGTCAACTGGCCACCCGGCATCTGGCTGACCTGGTAGTTGCGCTCGTAGGTAGCCCAGGCCGTGTAGTACGCGACTGTCCTCTTGCCGGCTGGCGGCTTCGGGGCACCAGGTGAGCTGGGGCTGGAAGTCGGGGTGGGGGTGGGGGTGACGGTCGCGGTTGGGGTCGGCGTCGGGGTCGGGGTGGCAGTTGCCGTTGGCGTCGGGGTGGCCGTCGGCGTCGCGGTCGGGGTGGCGGTGGGCGTCGCCGTTGGGGTGGGGGTCGCCGTCGGCGTGGCGGTCGGGGTCGGCGTCACTCCACGTACCGAGATCGTGCACCCCGCGATCACGCCATTGACCTTCGCCGAGCAGCTGGCCGGATTCGACATGGCTGCAGACGTGTCGGTGAACCCGAAGGCGGTATTGCCGCCGGCGGCGATCGCGCCGTTCCACGAGACATTCTTTGCGGTCAACGATCCGCCGCTGACGGCAGCGTCCGCACTCCACGCGGAGATGGTGCCATTCCACGGCATGGACACACTCCACGAACTGGTCGCGGCCGGTCCTTGATTCGTGACCTTGGCGTTGACCGTGCGACCGGAACCCCAGTCACTGGTGTTCTCCAGTTCGACCAGCACCTTCAGAGCGGCAGCACTGGCCGTTGGCGAGGCCGTTGGCGATGTCGGTGTGGGCGTCGGTGTGGGCGTGGACGGCGTCGGAGTCGGAGTTGCCGTCGGTGTCGGCGCGGGCGTCGACGATGTGGGTGTCGGCGCGGGCGTCGACGATGTTGGTGTCGGGGTTGGGGTTGGCTGCACCGGAGCTCCGCCGACCGTCACCACGCAGGTCGATCCGGCGACCGCGCATGCCGTCGGTGAGAGGGATCCAGCCACCAGCCGTTTCCCGACGAGCCCGATCTTGGTCGAACCGCCCGGAGCCAACGACTTCGCCCAGTTGGGTCCGGCCACCTTGAAGCCACCGGGCGCGCTGCTATAGACGCCGTCCCACAGGGACGTGACTGATTGCGGGTAACTGAACTGCACCTGCC
>CAZJNU010000055.1:0-17863 GCA_964547485.1 uncultured Actinomycetes bacterium | reverse complement strand
TCGAGCATCAGATCGTGGCTGCGGGCGGCGCTGGACACGGTCTGCCAGACCGGCGTTCTCATACTCGGCGAGCGGTAGCCAATCTGGTAGGCCGTGACCGCACCGTAGCCACTCCAGCTGGGGGCGCCCCACCGGACAGTCACTCGAGAGGGCGAGGCCGCGTCCCGCTCCAGCCCCATGCCAGCCGTGGCGGATGGTTGCGGGCCGTTCAACAGCGCACGAGTGGTGGTGCACGAACCCCAGCTGTTCTGCGGTGTGATCGTGGCCACGTAGGCGCGTGCCGGTTCGAGTCCACTCAACAGCTCGGAGGTGTCCGCGGAATTGCGCTGCACCAGTACCTGGTTGGTGGCCAACGACCGGATCTGGACGGCATAGTTGGACGCGGCTTGGGTGCCGGGCGTGGCGACCGGTGCGTCCCAGGCGAACCGAGCAGACGTTCCGCTGTCGCTCCGCTCCAGCTGCAGATTCCGCAACCCGCCCGGGGCAAGGGGTGACACCAGGTAGGCATTGCTGGCTGCCGTACCACCATCGCTGCCCACCGCGGTCACCACGACTCGGTAGCGGGTGCAGTTGCCGGTGCCGCGGAAGGTGTAGCTGGTGGTATCGGCGGGGACGGAATAGGCGCGGTGACTGGTTCCATCGAAAATGGAGACGGTGTAGCGCGCGGCCCCCGCCGCAGGTCGCCAGGTGATCGCAAGGGTGCTCTGATCGGCACCCTGGCGCGCCACTTTCAGGCCGCCGGGGGCGACGGGGCCACTCACCGCGGCTGCGGCCGATGCCGTCACCGCGGACGCCGCGAGCACTGCTGCGGTCGTCAGCGAGACCAAGAGACGCCTGCTGGACTGTCCGTGTGTCATGTTCCTGCCTTTACTCGTCGTTGGCTACGACAGGAACTTTGCCGTCCTCAGGTCAAGCGAACCTCAACTGATCGGCAACGGTCTTTGAAGATGCGCCCTCGGTTCCCTGCCGGGCGAGGCTTCGGAAGCACCGGGGCTCACTTCACCGGTGTTGCGGTCAATCCGGCCTTGGCCAGCATCGCCGTCATCACTTCGGTGGCCACCGTGTCCCATGAATGCGCGCCGCCGTAGGGCAGCGGGGCGAACGGGTGCTCACGCCAGTACGCCAGCGACGGCGGCAGCCAATCTGCGAGGGCATCCGGCGACGGCGGGATCACCACGCCGTTCGCAGCCCTGGTCGAATCGCGCAGTCCCGGAACGTCGTAGCCGATTGTCGGGGTACCGAGCGCGGCGGCTTCGCTGACAACCAGGCCCCAGCCCTCGCGCACGCTGGTCGCGACGTGCACGTGTGCCCGCGCCATCCGGTCGAATTTCTCATCCTGGTCGACGAATCCGAGCACCTCCATCCACGGTGGGGCATCGGCTCGCAACTGCTCGAGTAGTGGTCCACCACCGATCATCCAGACCTGCAGGTCCGGGATCTGGGTACGCACCCGACTTGTTGCCTCCAGCACGTCGTAGGGGCGCTTGTAGTCCACCACCCGCGCACACCACACCAACGTGGGCACGTCCTCCTTTGCCGGCAGGTTCTCAATTGTGGGCGGTTCGTAGCCCTCTGGGACCACAGTCACATCCTGGACGCCGAATCGGCGGATGGAATCGCGGGTGGACGCCGAGACTGCCAACACCGGCACGTCCCGGTAGTCGCGCAACCAATAGGGCTCCAGCAGGTAGCGCCCGACTGTGGATGCTGGCCAGGGTGTGTTGATCGCCCAAATCTCTTCGCAGGTCTGATGGATGAACCCGACGGTCGGCACGCCCTTCACCCACCTGTGCGCCTGGAACGGAACGGTGTTGATCATGTCCAACACAACGTCGAACCCCTTCTGACTCCCGGTGTGCTGCCACCAGGCACGGGCCTGCCGATACACCGTGTATTTACCCCCCATCCGCAACACTCGATAGCCGTCGACGAATTCAGCTGCGGGAGCGTCTGCCACTCTGGAGGTGACCATCGTCACCTCATGGCCCGCCTCGGCCCACCGTCGAAGGACCTGCTCGGTGTAGACCTCAGCGCCGCCCGCCTCGGGGTGTTTCAGGTCTCGCCACGTCAGTACACAGATGCGCATCAGGAACCTTCCCTCCAGAACTACTCTCATAGTCGCGCTGCGGCCACGGGGATGCGCGGCCGGGTGCCCGTTCGGCTACCGGGTCACAACTCGAGCCGGACTTGGAACGCGTCCGCAACCACCCGCGCGACATCTTCCTTGAGGGCCGGCTTGGTGAGGAACTCAGAGAATCCGGCCGCCAGGCACACTTGCCTGGTCTCGTCGTAGGCATCCGCTGTGAACGCCACGATCGGCACACCTGCCAACCCGTGGCTGCGTTCGTGGGATCGCACCAGCTCCACCACCTTCAACCCGTCCATCACCGGCATGTGCAGATCGAGCAGCAGCAAATCGAACTCTTCGGCCAGATAGGCGGCAACTGCCTCGGCTCCGTCGGAGGTCAGCGTGACCCTGCAGTTGAGCGACTCGAGCATGGCCGAGATGACCATTGCATTGACCTTGTTGTCTTCCGCAACCAGTACTTCGAGGGCCGCCTCCGATCCGAGCTCCGCCGGCCAGCGGTCAACTGCAGGATCGGGATCGACCTCGGTCGGACTGTCCACTGCAAGCGGCAACCGGAGGCCGAATTGGGTCCCCACCCCCTCCGCGCTCTCGACCGATAGTTCCCCTCCCAGCAGCGCCACCAGGTCCCGGCAGATGGCAAGTCCCAGGCCGGTACCGCCATACCGTCGGGTGATTGACGCATCGGCCTGCGAGAAGGGGGCAAAGAGCTTCCGCAACTGCTCCGCCGACATTCCGATACCGGTGTCCGCAACGCTGAGGTGCACATCGCGACCGGCCAGGTCAGCGGTCACCAGGACAGACCCACCACGGGGTGTGAACTTGATTGCGTTGCTTATCAGGTTCGACAGAACCTGGCTGATTTTGAGGGAGTCCGACACCACCCTGCCCAGGTCTGCCGGAACAGGGGCCAACTCGAGTCGCACGCCGCTCCGGAAGGCCTGGGCCTGGTAGGTCCCGACCACGTTCGTCAACAACTCCGAAAAGTCGAATGAACGCTGTTCGACCTCGGCCTCGCCCGCCTCGATCTTCGCGTAGTCGAGCAGATCAGTGATGATCGCGACCTGTTGGCTACCCGACTCCACAATCAGCTCGACCAGTTCCAGCTGCCGCCGGTCCATCTGCGTGTCCTTGAGGAGTTGGGCTATCCCGATGACACCGTTCATCGGTGTCCGCAGTTCGTGGCTGATGTTGGCCAGGAACTGCATCTTGGTGTTGTTGGCTCGGACTGCTTCGTCCTTAGCCTCGGCCAGGACTCGGTTGGTGGCCTCAAGGTCGCGGGTACGATCGGCGACCCGCTGCTCCAACAGTGAGGAGATCGACTTGGAGGTGGCGGCCAGCGCAGTTCGCCACGGATCCGCGCGGCCATCCCACGAGTCCAGCGGACGGATTTCGAACGCACAGTGATCGTCGCCGGTGGCCAGGCAGCTCGTCTCGATAGCCAGTAGCGGCCGTCCGAAGAAGGCACTGGACCAGCCAGACGCGTAGCCCGTCAGGGAGGCACATACCGGCGTCGCGCTCAATCCGAAGGCCTCTAAGTGGTTCTCGGCTTCAAATGAATTGCGCCACAGACCGGTCATCAGGAAGGCGCCGGTGGCACGGTCGAACTCGATCACAGTCGGCTCGACGTGCACTATCCCCTCCCACATGTGGATGGCCGGTCCCGACGCCAACCGATCCAGGTCGGAGTCCCAATCCCCGTCCCCAGCGATCACCTGATAGTCGTCATGCCCGCAGCGGTAGCCGAACTGGGTGAAGACCGCCTCGGCAAACTCGTGGCCGAGATGTTCCACCAGCAGTTCATTCAGACTTCGCAGCGCTGCCTGCGAGAAGATCAGCATCCGCTGGCCGTTCAGAAGTAGCTGGCCCGCCTCCGGGCGGAAGTCCAGCAGGTCCGCCAGGTTGATGTCCTCTGCCTTCATCGGTCGCAACGTCCGCAGTTGGCCAAGCTACCTGGGATCGAACTTGAAACCGACGCCCCGAACTGTCCGGACGAATCTCGGGCTGCTGCCCGACTCTCCCAGCTTCTTGCGCAGATTACCGACATGAACATCCACCATGTGGTCGTCGCCATACCACTCTCCCCCCCACACCGACGCGAGCAACTGCGCTCTGGAGAAGACCCGCCGCGGTTCCGCCGTCAATTCCGCGAGGATGTCGAATTCAATCCTGGTCAGGTCAAGTGGTTCGCCGTCCAGCTCGACCGCACGAGCGTCCACGTCGATCCTGAGTCCGTCAAATTCCCGTTCGGCGGTGTCCTGCTTCACGCGGGGCCGTCGCCGCATCGCCGCAATTCGCGCCGAGAGTTCACGCGCGGAGAACGGCTTGGTGACGTAATCGTCCGCTCCCACCGTCAGGCCCACCACCCGGTCAACTTCCTCGGTGCGTCCCGTCACCATCACGACGTAAGCGTCGGAGAACTCCCGGACTCGCCGGCACACCTCGAACCCGTCTAGGCCGGGAAGTGAGATGTCAAGTAACAGCAGCTCAGGCTGGAGTTTGCGCGCGAGTCCGACCGCGTCCAATCCGTCGGAGGTGACGGTGACAACGAAACCCTCCTGCTCCAGCAGCCGCCGACCGAGCGCAACGAATTCCCTGGAGTCTTCAACTAGCAGCGCCCTGGGTTTGTCCACCAGCCACCACCTCCCGGTTCTTGAACCGAACTCGATCCTCGCCGCGCCTACGCCCCGAGCCTATCGGCACGGGTCACAGTTCGCGTTGCGTTCAGTTCCCGGAACGAACCGCATACTCGGCCAGATCGATGCCGGCGACTCGGTTGGGGCTCGCGGTGCGATAGTTGACGGTTACTCCGCGGCCACTGCGCAGACCGAACTGAACACCGATCCGAGTAGTCCGCTGCATTTGTCCAGCCGAGATGAAGTTCCCGCTGACGTCCGAGCCGCTGGCCACCCCGATGACTATCCCGGCAGCCCCGGCCACGCCGTAGCCGCAGTTCCATTCCGCCGCACCACCCGCGAACGCGTCCTCGACCCTGTTCCCGACCACCTGGTCGGCGGTCGACACCAAACCGTTGGCCGCAGCCATCACGATGATCCCGGCCACTCGAGACCGGGCCACCTCGTTGCGCAGGATCCGGTTGCCCCCTGCGGCTGCGGTGCCACCTCGCGCCGGGTCATAACGTAGGGCGATACCTTGGGCCGATGGGTCGGTGACAATGTTGTCGGCAACCGTGACTCGACTCGGGTTGATCACCTGCCTGGTGGCCGAATAGCCAGAGTTGGACTGAATGGTGATGCTGCTATGACGGAGCACATTGCCGGTCACAGCCGAATCCGTGACCCCCTCCAGGTACACATTGTGGGGTGCCTTGGCCGTGCCCTCGATCCGGTTGCCGTCCACCACGACCCGGCGGCTGGTGACCAGGTCAATCGCATTCCCGCGTGCCGTTGGGGCGAAGAAGTTTCCTTCAAACACACCTCGGGTAACGGAACCACCGCCGATGTTGTCATTCCCGCTGGCGACGCCGTTCCCAGTCTCCTCAAACCGGGAGTCGGAGACTGTGACATTCGAGACGCTCTTGGCCCACACTCGGAAGTAGTTGAGATTGGCAAATCTGACGCGGGTCACCGTCCAACCATCGCTCAGCCTGATTCCGCCACCCTGGTTGCTGCGAGGCTTCGAACCTGCGCCCACCGAATCCACCGGGACCCTATTGCCGTTGATGGTCAGATCCCGGACGGTTGTTGCTGCCTGTGTCCGCTTCGAACCGACACCGGTGACCATGAATCCGTACGCGAAGCTCGCCCATGACCGGCGATCGAGCAGTAGCGCAGTGCTGTCCATCCCGGAACCGGCCAATGTCACCCCGGCTGGCACCCTGATCGGCCGCGACACTCGGAAGGTTCCCGGTGGAAGTTGCACCGTCCAACCGCGCGGTACCTCCGAAAGGGTTCTCGACAGCGCGGCTGAGGCATCGGCGCGACCGCTGGCCACGCCCGCCGTGGCCACAAACTTCGTGCAGTTCGCTCCGCAGGAGTCGACGGCTGCACTCGCCGGGGACGCCGACAACGAGAGGAGAGCCGCAGACACGGCCCCGACCATCGGCAGCACGGTCGCGCGGCGCAGTCGAATGCACTGAGCAGTGCTGGCCATGGGTGTCACCTCCCTCTCCACCCGCCGCAACCTCGATCGCCAGGCTGCGGGGTGGCTGCCGTGGGACTGCCAATGGCCCGCAAGTGTCATCGGCACCCGAACGGCGGATCTGAACCGTGCCCAGAGTACCAGAATGTGTCAGAGCGACTACTCCGTGTAGCCACCAGTGCGAAATAGTCACGTAAGGTAGTTACCCGCCTACAGTGGCGCCGCGACCCCCACCTGTCGGGTCGCAGGCGTCGCACTCGACCGCTGGGCGTTGCCAACCGATGCCGGTAGCGTTGAGGCGTGCAGGCCAACGGCAACCGATACACCATCGTGGGCCGATGGCTGTGCCTGTTGGTCCTCGTGATCGCCGCGCTCGACTGGGTGGGTTGGGCGACCGGGAATCCACAGCTGACCAGGATCGTCAGCAGTTGGCCGACGATGGCACCGCTGACGGCAATGGCACTCGCGTTGCTGGCGGTCGCGGTTTTGGCTGCCTCCCGGTCCCCCGGCGCTGAAAGACCCCAGGCGTGGTTGATCGCCAACCGGACAGCGGCGGTGATAGTCATCGCACTGGCCGCGACCATGCTCGTCGAATATGTCGCCGGTTGGCAGTCTCCGCTGGACCTGCTGCTGTGGGGAGACCAGCTGACCAGCGTCCAGGCGTCGTTCCCAGGTCGACTTTCACCTCAGACTGCCACCTCGGCCGCGCTGCTCGGTGTGGCTTCTCTGCTGCTCCCACACCACGCCAAGGTCCCGGATATCGTCCGCGGCTGGCTCTTGGTCGCCGGAGCCGCGCCGCCCGCGGTGGCGGTGACCGGCTTCCTCTACTCAGCCGTAGATCTCTTCGTCCACCGGGGCGACAACGGGATGGCACTGTCTTCGGCAACTTCACTTCTGCTGCTGGTGACCGCCGCGGCACTGGTCCGTCCGGATGGCAGACCGCTGGCCTGGATCCGCGGCCCCGGGGAGCGCCGCATCCTGCTCTGGCTGCTGTTGCTGTTCATCGCCCTCCCGCTGGCGTTTCGCGGTGGTGACCTACTGGCCGAGGCGGCCGGGGCAACGGATTCGGCCGACGCGGTCGCCATCCTGTTCACGATGCTCGTGCTGGCGGGCGGCGTCCTGCTGATCGGGATCACCCAGCGTCGAATGGAGACGCGGGCCGAGGAGCAGATCGGCGCCGAACGTGACCGGCACGAAGTCCTCATCGCGGCGCTGTCCGACGGTTTCTGCAGCCTCAGACTCGACGGCACAGTGCTGTCCGTCAACCCTGCAGCCCGTGCCCTGCTCGGGGAAGTGGAACCGGGCGATCAGCTGTTGGATCGCTTTCGATTCTCGATCACCGACGCAGCCTCAGGGCCGGTAGCAGCAGACCCCAGCAGTGCCCTGCGGCAGCTCCGCTCGGGCCTGGAAGTTCGGGACGACAGTGCTATCGCCCTGAACACGCCAATCGGCGACCTACCGGTGTCTCTGCTGCTCTTTCCGATTGTGGTCCACGACGCCGTCACGGGCTTCGGGGCCACGTTCCGTGATGTCAGTGAACGAGTGGAATCCGATCGACGGATCCGGCGACTCGCCCGCGCTGTCGACGCCAGCGCCGACGCCGTCTATGTGACTACCCCCAGCGGCGAAATCGAATACGTCAATACCGCCTTCACCACCATCACCGGCTGGACGGCAGCGGAGGTGATGGGCCGCAACCCGCGGATTTGGCAGAGCGGGCTGAACGACCCGAAGACGTATGACGCGATGTGGACGAAACTGGGCGCGGGCGAAGTCTGGAGCGGCCGGCTGCTCAACAAGCGCCGCCGGTCTCCGGGCGAGGCGGAGCCAACGCTCTTCTGGGCGCAGTCGACCGTCGCCCCCTACTTCGACGAGGACGGGACCCTGCTCGGCTACGTTGCCCTGCAACGCGACGTCACCGATCTGGTCGCCCGTGACCGACGGCAACGCTCCGAGGGTTTGGCCGCACTCTTGCGGGCGGAGGCTGGCTACGCACTGAACAACTCCGACCCACTTGCCGACCGAATCGGTGCAGCACTGGCGATTCTTGCCAACGGCATGGTTCGGCACGCCGACGGGCCGTGGACCGCGGCGTTGGTGGTCGACGGTGTCGCCGATCCGATCGACACGGTGTCGGAGCGGCTGGTCTTCATTCGCGGTTCGGCCGAACCGGCGGCGCTGCCCGAGTTGGAGGCAGCCCTCGGCCGTCCGTTGGCGGGGCTGACCCAACTGACCCGATTCGGCCCAGACGTGACGCCGAGTGACTCCACCGAGATGGGACTGGTCATCCCGTTGGGACAGGACAGCGGGATTACCGGCCACCTGATGCTGCATTCACGCACGAAGTTCGAGCGCGACGACGTGATACGCGATGCCGTGGACGCCATCGCAGATCTGCTGGCGCTGGCCATCGCCGGCGACCGCGCGCGGCTGGCCACGCAGTCGGCGACGGCCGCCGCCGAATCGGCCGTCCGGGCCAAGTCCCAATTTCTGGCCACAATGAGCCACGAAATCCGCACTCCCATGAATGGCGTGCTGGGAATGCTGGACATGCTCGCGTTCACGGATCTGGAGGCCCGACAACGGGAGTACGTAACCGTTGCCCAATCGTCGGCAGAGAGTCTGCTCACAATCATCGACGACATCCTCGACTTCTCCAAGATCGAGGCGGGAAAGCTGAGCCTGGAAAGCATCCCGTTCGACGTACGCGCGGTAACCGAGGACGTCACCGCCCTGTACCTGCCGCAGGCGACCGGCAAGGGGTTGCGGCTGCACAGTCGACTGTCCCCGCAACTTCCCGGGTTGGTGCAGGGTGACCCCACCCGGCTGCGACAGGTGCTGTCGAACCTGGTCGGCAACGCGGTCAAATTCACCGAATCAGGTCAGATTGAGGTCAGGTTGTCGGCCTCTGCCGGTGGCGGGGGGAGCGCACGGTTGGTCTTCGCAGTGGAGGACACCGGAATAGGGATGCCCGCGAGCACTCTGACACAGCTCTTCACCTCCTTCGCCCAAGGTGACGCAAGTACCACCAGACGATTCGGCGGAACTGGTTTGGGGTTGGCCATCTGCCACGAATTGGTGACCATGATGGGTGGCACGATCAAGGCGGCGAGCCGCGACCAGGTGGGCACGACCTTCACGGTCGAAATGTCCCTACCTGTGCTGGCGGACAGCTCCAGTTCGACTTCGTCGCTGAACGTGACCGACGTCCGGGTGCTTGTGGTTGACGACGACGAGACGAACAGGAATGTGCTCGTCAACTACCTGCGACAGTGGAGAATCGGGCACGACGTTGCCTCCGATGCCGCGCAGGCCCTGGAGCTTCTTGCGGCCGCCGCCGATCAGAACCGGCCATTCGAGATCGCACTGCTGGACCATCAACTGCCCGGGCTGGACGGACCGGAGTTGGCTAGCAGGGTCAGGGCTGATCCGGAGTTGGATGCCACCAAATTGGTGCTTGTCAGTTCAGGCGGTTTGGGCACTGACACCGACCTGGCGGACCTGTTCGAGTTCACGGTCCGCAAGCCGCTCCGGCAGAGCGCGCTATATGACATCCTCGCGCAGCTGCTCGGTACCTCCCAGGCTGCCTCGGTCAATGTGGAGCAATCCGCGTCCACGCTGCACGGCCAGGTGCTGCTGGTAGAGGACAATCCTGTCAACCAGCGCGTCGGCAAAGGCATGCTGACCCGGCTCGGGCTGGACGTGTCGGTTGCGGCAGACGGCCGGGAAGCCCTGGGACTGCTGGCGGAGCAGCACTTCGATGCGATTCTGATGGACTGCCAGATGCCGGTGATGGACGGTTTTGAGGCCACTCGGCGGATTCGCCGTGGCGAGACCGCGACCAGTCAGATCCCGATCATCGCCACCACCGCCGACGTGATGGTGAGCACGGTCGACGAATGTCGGCAGGCGGGGATGGACAGCTACCTCAGCAAGCCCTACAAACTTCGTGACCTCAGAGCTGCGCTGGAACCCTGGGTGTCCTCCGACGAATCCCCTCGCTAGCACGGCTCAACTTGCTGGCTGGGGTACCGCCGGCACGGAACTGCGATGGCCGAGCCACTTCGGAAGTTCGGTGACCAGTAACGCCAGCAGCGCGACGGTCAACGCAATCCCGGACCCTTGAGCGACCTCGGTCATAGTCGAATGGCGCAGCCCGATCAGCACGATCTCCAGCATCGCCGCCGCCCAGGGGATCAGGGCCCAGCGGGATCCGCGGGCTAGCGCAGCGTGGGCCAGGACGGAGACGAACGCACTCAGGCCGGCGATGATCGCCAGAATCCTGGTGACACCGGCGGCGTCGCTGTAGCTGTCACCATAGAGAATTCCCAGCACCAGCCCGGGCGCGATCGCCACGACCGCGACGCCGGCCAAAGCAGGCACGCCGACCACCAACAACGATGACCGCAGCACTGCCCACTTCTTGTCGGTCAGCCAACCGGCGACGAGTTTGGGATAGGCAACCGACAGGGCCGCCGCCGGTAGCGCCAGCACGGTCTTGCCGATCGTCGCTGCAGCCACATAGAAACCGGACTCGGTGCCGACCAGGTAGTGGCGCGCGAGGAATAGATCGACGGTGGAAAAGGTGAACAGCCCGGCCACGACTACCGCGGTTCGGAGCAGGTCGCCCAGGGTCACCACGGCCAACGGACCCTGCTCGGCTCGCAGCAGCGGAATGACCACGACCAGCAACCCGGCGACTTCTCCGATCAGGGTACCGATCAGGGCCCCGGAGATCCCCCACAGGTACGCGCACAACAGACCCGGTCCGAGTCGCACCGCCGTGGCCACCAGAAATGACCCGGCCACCAGCCCGGTCCGACCGACTCCCAGCAGCAGCCCTCGCCCGATCGCCACCAGCGCCGCCGCCAGCAGCGTCGGCGCCAGAATCGCAGCATCCAGCCAGGAACCCAAGTGCAGGAAGTCCCGGATTGGACCCGCTGCGAGCACCAACAACACCGCCAGCGGCAGCGTTACCAGCAGCGTCCGGGAAAGGGCTCTGCCGGCAGTTGCCCGGGTCACGCCGTGTTTGGCGCTGGTGCGCGCGGCCGCAGTCTGCAGCGCCGACAGTGGAACAGCCACCAACGTCATCCCGGCCAGCACCGCCCCGAGCGCGCCGTATTCGGCGGCCTGCAGGGTTCGACCCACGACCGCGTGAAAAGCCAGATTGGCCACGCTCTGGATGGCCACCGCGATCAGCAGCGGCGCCGCGAGCCGGGACAGCCCTCGCCCCAACCGGGATGGTTGCTCGGTGGTGGACATCCCACTCCTATCCACGACAGTTGGGCCTAATCAGGCCGGGACTGAGCCATAGTGGCGTGATCCGGGTCAACTGCGGCTCAAGATTCACTTCAACCGTAGTCAATATCCCACCCGGACTCTGGCAGCCGGTGGGATCTCGGGGGATGATAGGACTATGAACCCAACCAGGACTGTGGCCCGCGGCCTACGGGCAGCGGCGGCGACTGCCGTCCTGGCGTTGAGCATTCCACTCGCCGGCACGGCCTATGCGGACGGACCCGGCTACGGCGGGACCGCCGACCAGTTGAACGTGACCTGGACCGAACCGACTGCGGTCGCGATGGCCGCCGCTCTGCCGGCCGCCGACCCACCGGTCGTACCGGCACCCAGCTCCGACACCCGTGACCCGAATACCATCGGCAGCACCGAACAGGGTGCCACCCTGGCGGTCAGTGGGGTCGGCTTCCGCAGCCAGTCGAAGGTCGTCGTGCAGGTCGGCGACAAGGCGACCGAGCAGCGTCGAACCGATGTGTCGGGCAGCCTCGAGATGAAGGTGCCGGCCGATATCTCGGCCGAGATGCAGCCAGGCGCCAGTGTGCTGGCGGTGGGCACCTCACCGGGCGGGACTCGTCGAACCCTGGTCGGCTCGATCCCGCCCAAACCGTCCGGAGTCGGACCGTCTGACATCATCCCGTGGGTGGGGCTGGTGGCCGTTGGGATCGCCGCGGTGCTGGCAGTCGTCCGACGACGAGCACGCGCCGTCGCGAGTCAACCTTCAGCGAAAGGTCAGACCGAGCCGATCTCACCGTCGGCGTAGCGAGTCAGTTCCGCCGTCACGACCTTTGCCTCAGCAGTCAAGGCCGCGACCGCGTTGCGAGCGCCCTGTGCGGCCCCGTCCGCGGGTGCCGACGCGGCCTCGAGGTCCCGACAGATGTTCGCCAGACCCAGCGCCCCCAACATGCCAGACGATGACTTGAGCGCATGGGCGGCCGCTTTCACGGTCTCGAAATCACCCTGTTCCACTGCCTCGACGATCGCCTCAATCCTGCCGGGTAACTCGGCCAGATACACCTGGACAGTCTCGACCACGAAATCCCGGTCGCCGATGTCCTCGACGAGAGTGTCAAGTACCGACCGGTCGATCCCGTCCGGGGAGTCGTCTGCAGGTCCACCAGGGTTCAGGAATCCGGACACGAGGAGACCGTAGCGCCCCGCGCGAGCGTTCAGTTGCAGCGCCCCGTGCCACTGTCGAGCACCTGTCCGTCGAGACCGTGGAAGGCCCAGTCGTAGGAGTCTGGCTTCAACGTCAACTCCAGTACCCCATGGTGAGCGAAGTCGCGGAACTCGCTGCTGACCGTTCGGCCCTTGTTGCGCCATGGAGCGTCGCCCTCGCCTGGTTCGTAGACCACCTGACCGCCCGTCCCGACAACGAACTGACGAGTCCCGTTCGGGTCCGGGACCCCGTCCGCATTCGCCGGCGCGAACCGCTCGTAGTCGGCCTCGTGGCCGGAGAGCACCAACTCCACTCGATTGTCGACCAGGGTCGTGTAGAGGTCGGATAGCCGACCGTCCGGACCGCCGAGTCCAGTGGACCATCGAGGATGGTGCATCAGCGCAACTGTGCATTTCGCGTCGGATGACTCCAGGTCCTCAGCTAGCCAGCGCTGTTGCGGTGAGCCTTCCTTGCAGCCGCCCACGACGACGGTGCAGTTCGAGTTGAGCGCCACTACATGCCACTTTCCGAACTCGGTGGACCAGTAGCCACTCTCCGGGCCGGCCCGGTCGCCGAAGTAACTGCGGAAGGTGTTGGCCTCGTGCACCTTGTACTCCTGGTTGCCAATCGCCGGCAGGGTCTTCTCCTTCAGCCGCCCCCAGGATGGGTCGTAGACCGTCCGATAGGTGTCGCTCTTGGGAACCTCATAGACATAGTCTCCGAGGCCGAAGAAGGCGTCAGGATTGAGACCGACTGCCACATCGGACACTTCCTTCGCCTTGCACGCCTCCGCACCGCCCTGCGCGGGGTCACCCGGATCGCACACCATATCGCCGGCCGCGACCGCTCGGACCACGTCCGGCCCGCTGTCCAGACAGGAACGAAGCACGAACAGCAGCGCCACCGCTGCCGCCAACCCCACCACCACAGCAATCACCAGACGGCGCCGACGACGCGCTGGCGGGACAGTGGGTTCGGTGGGTTCGGTGGGTTCGGTGGGTTCGGTGGGTTCGGTTGGTTTCGTCATGGCGACACCGCCCCTCGGGCCAGCGCACGCCGGCTGCGACGGACACTGAACCACGTCCAGATCAGGGCCGCCACCGCCGCCACCGGCAGCAGCATCAGCGCATACCTTGATGTCTTTGCGGGCGCGTAGGAGATGGTTCCGGACACCTCACCGGGCTTCAACTCCCAACCGTTCATCCAGCCACCACTGGCGACATGGCCGCCCTTGGCCGCAGGGAATGTCCAGCCCGGGGCGAACGTCTCGGTCAGCCCCAGCATGCCTGGACCGGTGACACCCTTCACAGCGAATGACACCGGTGAGGTCTGCTTCCAGTCCGGGGTTCGCAGCCGGGGCGCATCCAGGCCTGCGACGCCGGACGCAGGCGCGCGCACCAGTACGACCGAGACTGGGCTCGCCACTGGTCGCAACTTCACGTTGCGATACTCCACCTTCGCCTCACTCTGACCCTTGAGGTCACGCAGGCCATAGAGATACAACCGGGTCTCGACCGCGTCTGGGTCCGGCTTCACGAACACCTGGTAGGTGGTCCAGCCCTTCCACTGAGCGGCAACGGGTAGCTTCTCGCACCGGTCGGGGCCGCGCAGGAACAGGCAGAACTTCGGATTCCGCAACGCGACCGACTGCGCTTCCAGCGACAGTTCGTAGAGGGAGGACCCACCCATATTCGCCGCCGTCGCCCCCAGACATGCCATATGGTCACGCGCGGCCAGCGAGAACGTCGGGTTGTCCGGGTCACCGCCGACCTCAGACTTCAGTCCTGCCTCGTCGATCGTCTGATCGTCATAGCGGAAGCAGTCCTGCAACGGCTCAAAGGTCCGCAGGATGTCGCCGGATGGGCCGCCGGTGACGCTGAGGCTGTGCTTACCGGCCGCCAACGCCACCTGCACGGCCGGTACCTCCGGCGGCCAGGCGACGGTCTTCAGCGCAGGCGTCAACGCCTCGATGGTGATGTTGCGATAGTCGGTGATCGTCTCCGGCAGCAGCCGCTCACCGACATCGGCATGCAGAACCAACTGCACCTCGTCGGCAAGCTGATCCACCGGAACGAACTGCTCGAACCTGACCCATTGGTTGCCCAACCCCGCCCGAGCAGCCAGATCACAACCCTGCAGCCCAACCTGCCAGACACAGATCTGCGGGCGCTTACCGGTCACCTGGCGGTACTCCAACCGGATCCGCAGGACGTCACCGTGGGCGGGGTTCCGGACCACGATCCGACTGCAGGCCGCGTGGTCCTTTGCCTTGAGCCGGATCCCCGAGCCGCCCGGCGTCACCAGCGGCTCCTTGACCAGCCCCAACTCTCTGGTCGGACGGGGTTCGTAGTTATTGCAGTCGTAGACGTCTGACGGCGGCGTCAGCGAGGCGGGGGTGGCTGACGGCGCGTAGGCAGCCACGTCGGTGGCCGCGGCGATCACCAAGGAGCCAGCCGGATTCCCGGGCTGTCCGGCCGGGGCGTTCCAATCGTCCAGCGAGACGGTCCGAGTGCCGGCCCTCACAGCGACCAGATCGGACCGGGGCGACGGCACCCTCAGCGGGGGTCGCCGGGAGACTTCGGTGCCGTCGATCAGCACCGCGGTGGGATCCTCGAACAGCAACTGCCCGCTGGCCGCGTCCAGCCGCGGTATCAGCACGGCACCGGCGCGGGATCGCTGCGCCACCCGGAAGGTGCCGGCCTTCTTCAAACTGAATTCGGTGTTGGCGGGACCAGCATCAACCGCGGGCACCGGCCATTGCACGGAGTCGTCGGTAATCGCGGGTGCGTTGTCGATGGCCGGGTTGATGGGCGCCTTGGTCTTGGACTTCTCTGCCAGGATCGTTGTACCGGTACCCATCGACCCGACGACTCCCGCGCCAGCCTCCGGCCGGGATCCAACCGCGAGGGTCCGGTCGTACAACCTCACCGTTGGGCTGCTGCCATCGCCGACTCGCCACAACTCCAGCGGCCCGTCGACCTCCTGGGTCATCCCCGGCACCCGAGCAATTGCCGCGGTCAATACCCGATCGTCTGCAAACGTGCGGGCGGGCAGCCCCCTAACGAGATCGTGCCGGATGATCACGTCCGAGATGCCGGCAGCATCCAGCAGTGAGCGGGCACCGGCCAAGTCGCCCGACATCAACCCGGTCTCGATCGCCGTCACCTCCGCCTTGAAACCTGGCGTGTCACCAAAGTAGCCGTCCGGTTTGGGGGTCACCACCGGGTGGGTGATCAATAGGTTGGCGATGCTGTCCACGCCGAAGAAACCCCAAGTGGTGGGCATCTGGTAGTAGTCGTCCAGCGGTAACACCAGCACCTTGCCGGGCCTTGGATCGGCGTCCACCTTCTCCGCCATCTGCCGCCAGAACTGCGGGACGCGCACATGCGCGGACGGCTGCAATGGCCGCTCATCGGGTATCACCGCTCCGGTCGCCAGCGGGTGCGGATAGGCCAGTGCGAGTAGCACGGCCAGCGCGCCGAGGCCGCCCACGATCGCCGCACGCCCGGGCAGAGGTACGCGGATCCTGCCGGCCAGCGTCGTCATCTTGGTCAGCGGAGCCCTGGCTCGGGCGACGTCCAGACGGGCGATCAGGCCTTCGACGAAGAGTGCCAACAGGATCCCGAACATGATCACCAGGACCTGGCCGAGCTTGCTCATCGGCTCCCGGAACAGCCAGAAGCCGGGGGCGTTGAGGTACAGCCACATGTTCACCGAGGTCAGTGGCGGCATCAGACCTTTGGCCAGGAACACGAAGACACCGGACAGCCCGAGCACCATGAATGCGGTCCTGCGCCGCCGCCGAAGTGCCAACACCGGTGCCAGCAGCACCAACATCGGCAACAGGTAGCGCACCCAGATCCACCAGGGCGAGTCCAGACCCGCCGCGAACGGCAGGTATTGCGGTTTGTACCAGGCCCAGTTGGCGACCATCGTGATGATGTTGGGCACCTGGTTGTTGACCTGCGACCACGACCAGTTGGTCGGATCGGTGAACGTGGCGTTGGCCTCCGCGCCACCACCGCCGGTATACGCCTGTATGAAGGGCACGAGCCACCAGGCGTTGAGCAGCACCACCCACGGTGCCCCCCAGAACTGCCACTTGAGGAGCCGCCACACCCCCTTCCGCCCAACGATCAGGGCGGCCAGCATCAGCGTGCCGGCGGTCGCCCAGGCCGCGGCCACCACGAACATCGGCGGGTTGAATGCCAGGAAAGACGTCGGCAGGAACACCAGCCCAGCGACCGGCGCAGGGATCCTCTTACCTTGCGCGACCCGTAGCGCCACGCCGGTCATCAGGGCCACCGTCGCGACCGAGATGATGTTGAGCGGGTTCGGAAGCCGGGTCAGAAAGAAGCCGTTGAGCACTCCGAAGGTGCCGGCCACCACCACCGCGAGGTTGTTGCGGACCACTGCCGCCGCGGCGTAGGCAACTCCGACACCGACTGCGCCGTAGATGATCGTATAGAACAGCCACTGCGCGACCGTCTCGTCGAAACCGAGGGCGGAGGTGATGTCGATCAGGAAGAACTCGAAGGCGCGGCCGATCGTGTGGGCGGCCGAGCCCGCCCCCGACACCTGGTGGTTCCACGACCAGGACATCTCCGGGGCCCAGCCCCGGCGGATGAATGACCCCATATCGCCGGTGGAGATGAACGTGCCGGCGCGGAACCAGGAACTGACCACGACCGTGGAGATCAGGGCGACACTCAGATAGGCCCAGCGTCGCCGCGGCGGCGTGTCGGTGACCTCGTCGCCCACGACGGCGGCCGTCGGCGGCAACGAGGGCCGGACGATTCGCTCGATCCACCGTGGCACAGCCCTATCCTGACCCACGATCGACCAGCTGTGCACAAGGGCCGCTCAAGATTGCCCGGATCTGCGTGCAGCCCGTCCGCCCAGAGCGCAAGGCCCTCCCCGGTGACGTAAAGCGCAGCAGTCCCGGGGAGGGCCTTGCGCGCCGGGCGGTCGGGTGCCGCCTCGGGAGCTACGACGGCTTGACTGGCCCGACGTAGAGACTCGAGAACAGCACCGCGTCTACGTCGCTTGAATGGATGATCGCACTGGACAGCAATCTCGCCGCGCTCTCCAACCACATCATCACCGGTTGATCGGCCGACGGGCCGACACTGGGAGACGGGAAGAAGTGGTCGATCACCTGCCCGATCGCCTGATCCGAGCGTTGGTCGAAGTACTTACCCATCGCCTGCGCAACAAGGTCA
>CAZJNU010000054.1:0-18029 GCA_964547485.1 uncultured Actinomycetes bacterium | reverse complement strand
TCTCGGGATAGTCAACGGACAGGGGCATTCGAGCCACACCCGCCACCACCAGCCCACCAAAAACCCGGGCCGAGACCATCTCCACAAGCCACCATTTACTCGAACACCTGTACACTACCACGACCGTGCGACAGAAACACCCCCCAGCGCAACAAATCAGTAGGAAATTTGTGCCGCCGTGGAGGCCACGACTGAGACGCAATTTCGGTGCCACGCGGGCAACGCGAACCAATCAAAGATTGCCTATGCAAATGTCCGGGATAAGCCGACCCCACTCAACCTCGCCCGCTCCCGCCAGACACCCGTATCACGGCGCCCTCACAACCTCGGGATTCGTGATTGCCACGCCCTCGCGAAACCTATTCGACCCCAGGCGAAGTCCCGGGCACACACAGGTTCCGATGCGCCCACACCGGAGCAAAGTGTCGGTCCCTTGGCTAGGCTGCTCAGAAGTCACGATCTCGAGGGCACCCGGCACCCGCCGGGCGGCCCTGCTCACGCTTCGCCCCGAATGGAGGAACCGTGTCCGCTGCCCAACATCATGACGTGCACGAAGACGGCAACCCCGGTCCCGATGAGATTCTGCGGAGCCCGGAGTTCACGGAACTGATCGAGGGAATCATGACCTCCTCCGGGCGCAGTCGCGAATCCGTGACCGAGGAGGTCTCGGACTGCCTCAAGGAGATGGCGACAGTACCGAGCGTCACGTCCACCTCGCAGCTGATCTGGAAGCGGCTGGGCAAGTGGATGACGAGGGCCTACTCGATCGATGTCGATGAAAAGGGCTTGAAATCGCTGCGGGAGTTGAGCAAGGACGCTTCCCTGATCTTCCTGCCCAATCATCGGTCGTACCTGGATCCGATGATCCTGCGGGCGACACTGAAGAAGCACGGATTCCCCAACAACTACGTTCTCGGCGGCGACAATCTGGCGTTCTGGCCAATGTCCGCGCTCGCGAAGCGCAATGGAATCGTCTTCATCAGGCGGGAATTCAAGACGGCAACGGTGTACAAGGCGACGCTTCGGCACTACCTGGCCTATCTGATGGCCCACAAGTGCAACCTCGAGTGGTACATCGAGGGGGGGCGATCTCGGACGGGCAAGCTTCGACCACCTCGCTACGGGATCCTCAGCTATGTAGTGGACGCCTTCGCTCAGGCCAAGGACGAGACGGTCTACATCGTGCCGGTATCGATCAGTTACGACCAACAGCACGAAATCGGTGCCATCTCAGCGGAGGAGCTCGGAGCTGACAAGTCACCTGAGAGCGTCGGTTGGCTGGTCAACTACGCGCGCGCGCAGTCGCGCCGGATGGGACGCGTACACCTCCGTTTCGGCGCGCCGCTGTCACTCCAGGAGGGGCTCGACTCCGTCCGACAACAGGAACTGGACAAGGCAGCCGAGCGGGGAGTCGACCCGCCGGCGGACCTAGAGCGTTACGCGGTACCCAAGGTCGCCTTCGAGGTGTCATACCGGATCAACAAGGTCACCCCGATCTCGGCGACATCCCTAGTCACGTTTGCCCTGCTAGACAACGATGAGCGCTCGCTGACGCTGGACCAAGGCCGGGCAATCCTTCGGCCGCTGCTGGACTACATCGCGGCCCGCGGGCTACCGCTCACGTCGGATGTCGACCTCAGCGACAACGGCGGCGTTCGCGACGCCCTGGCAACGCTCATCAGAGAGGGCGTCGTGTCCGTCTACGACGGGGGCACCGAACCCGTCTATGCGATCGCCGACGACCGTCAACATGAAGCGGGCTTCTATCGGAACACCGTCATCCACTTCTTCAACACCCGAGCGATCATGGAGGTCGCGCTCGTCAAGATGGCCCAGGAAGAGGCCAGTGATGTTGCGGCCGCCACCTGGTCCTACGCCAAGAAGCTGCGCGATCTCCTGAAATACGAGTTCTTCTTCCCGACCACCCGCGAGTTCGCGGCCGCGATCGAGCGTGAGGTGGCGCTGGTTCGACCCAACTGGGAGCACGAGAAGGACGACTTCGATTCGGCCGCGACCCTCGACATCCTGCGAACATCCAACCTCCACCTCGCACATCGGGTGATCGGGCCGCTCCTGGAGGCTTACGAAGTGGTGGCCCTGCAACTGGCCGCCCGCGAACCGTCGAGACCGCTGGAGCGCAAGGCATTCCTGGAGGAATGCATAGGCGTCGCTCGACAATGGTGGCTGCAAGGCGATCTACACAGTCCGGAGTCGATCTCCAAAGATCTGTTCTCCGGCGCGCTCCAGCTGGCCGCGAATCGAGATCTACTGGAGTCCGGGACGGCCGATCTTCGCAGACGGCGCCAGGAGTTCGCCGCCGAACTGACCGAAGCCGTCCGCCTGGTGCAAGTAGTCCGCGGGATGGCGACAGAGACCGAATGGCTGGACCCGCGCGCTGTTGAGCGCGTGGAGGAGGAGATCTGATGACTGATATCCAATGGCTTCTGGAGGACGTCGAGGCGAGCCCGGACGGTCCGCAGGTCGCCGCGTTCTTCGACTTCGACGGCACCCTGATCGACGGGTTCTCCGCCAAAGCCTTCTTCAAGGAACGACTCAAGAATCGGGATATCGGACTGCGCGAACTCCTGCGCACCGTCTACGAATCCGCCAGCGTGGAGCGGCGCGGACAAGACATCTCGAAGCTGATGGACGTTGCCATCGGAGCGTTGGCGGGGCGTCCGCTGGACGAGATCAACGAGATCGGCGAGGAACTCTTTCGCAAGAAGATCTCCGGGATGATCTACCCGGATGCCCGCGCCCTACTCGACGCGCATGTCGAGAAAGGGCATACGCTCGTGATCGCCTCGTCAGCAACGCCACCGCAAATCGAGCCGGCCGCCCGCGAGCTTGGCGTGCCCTATGTGCTGGCCACTCGATTCGAGGTCTCCGAGGGCACCCTCACGGGTCGGATCGACGGAGACATCCGCTGGGGACCGGGCAAGGCCGCGGCCGTGACCGAGTTCGCGGCCGAGCATGAGATCGACCTCGCCGAGTCATTCGCCTACGCGAATGGCACCGAGGACCTTGAATTCCTCGCGGCGGTGGGCCGACCACGACCACTGAACCCTGAGGAGGGCCTGACGATCCTGGCCGAGGAGCGTGGCTGGCCGACTAACAAGCTGTTTAGGCCGAAGCAGATCGGGCCCACCGAAGTCGTCCGTAGCGCACTTGCCTACGGCAGCCTCGGCTTCGGCTTTGGGGTCGGCGCTGTGACCGCGGCTGTCAATGGCAGCCGGCGCTCCGGCGCGAACCTGGCGGCAGCCGTCGGATCCGACCTGGCGCTGGCAGCCGGCGGTATCCAACTGAACGTGATCGGCCAGGAGAACCTGTGGGCCGCCCGGCCGGCGGTCTTTCTGTTCAACCACCAGAGCCAGCTGGACGTCCTCATCTTGGGGGCGTTGCTGCGACAGGATTTCACTGGCGTCGCAAAGATTCAGGCGTCCCATGATCCGCTGTTCGCCCCGATCGGTTACCTGGCGGACGTCGCGTACGTCGACCGGGGCAACACAACCCAGGCGCGGCAGGCGTTGGCCCCGGTGGTGGCGGCGCTGAAGGGCGGCCGGTCGATCGCCATCTCGCCGGAGGGCACCCGGTCGGTCACCGAGCGAATCCTGCCTTTCAAGAAGGGCGCGTTTCACATGGCGATGCAGGCCGGCGTGCCGATCGTCCCGATCGTGGTCCGCAACGCTGGCGAACTGATGCGGCCCAACGCACTCTTCATGGCTCCTGGCCGACTCGACGTTCGGGTGTTGGAACCGATCTCCACCGACGACTGGACGGTGGACGACCTCGAAGAGCGCGTGGCCGAGGTCCGACAACTCTACATCGAGGCCATGTCGTCCTGGCCGAGGTACATTCCGCACGACGACGATTGAGCAGCGATTGAGCAGCGCGTCAGCGAGGTACAGCCAGAGCGGCCCGACCACCCGGACCACCTGACGGCCGCAACGTAGACTCCCCGAGTGTGACCATCCCGGAGTTCACACTCGAGCCACTCACCGCTGACACGATCCCCGACGCGGTGGCTGCTGCGGCGCTGATTTGGCCACTCGCATTCGAGGAGTACCTACCTCCTGGCCAGGTGGAACACATGCTTGCCATGCGCTCCACCGACGACTTCTTCAACCGCTACCTGGAAGTCACCGAGCCCGCCGGGCCCGCATTTCTACTCGTGCGAGTGGTGGGACATTCGGGGCCGCCGGCGGCCTACCTCAGCTACCGTCCGGAAGGGTTGGACGAGTTGCGTCTCGAGCAGCTGTACGTCCAGCCGGAGTTGCAGGGATCTGGACTTGCTGGCGCCCTGATGGCGCACGTGTGCGGCGTCGCCACGTCCACCGGCAGGAGTCGAGTGAGTCTGACAGTGAACAGGAACAACGGACGGGCGATCGCCTTCTACCGGCGCTGGGGGTTCCAGGTGGAATCAGACCTGGTCGCCGATATCGGCGCCACCTTCGTGATGGACGACCATGTCATGGTCCGCGAGAACTGAGGAAGGCCCCCGGGAGCAACCGGTGGGCGCGCCAGCAGCGACCGTCAACCCGCTACTGCTGCCCGAGCGCCAGCGCCTGATACAGCCCCCAGCCCGACATCATCGTCAGGGCAATGCCCAGCACAAGGCTGATGATGCCCGCGACGAGCTCACCGTGTGACTCCAGCAAGGTGTTGAACTTGGTCATCGCGGCGGCCCGCTTGGCATGCGGCAGGGCCATGTAGACGACGATCACCAGCACCTGCAGCAGTAGCGCGGCAATCGTGTAGGTCGTCACCGCGAGCAGCAGGGGCAGGAAGGGTAGCTGTCTGGTCCCGGTCTCCACCATCGCCACCAGGAACACCACGTCAATGATCGACTGGATGGTGACGAGTAGGAAGCCAAACAACCACAACAGTGGGATCGGAAGTAGAAGTCGCTTGGCCATCGAATCGGGTGTCAGCGCCTCACTGGAGCCTCCCCGGCCACGGCGGTACAGCCAGATACCCAGTCCAATCAGGACGCAGCCTGCGGCCAATTCGATCGCGTGCTGCACCCACGGGTACTCGTTGTTGAACTTGACCAGCGGCTTGCCCAATCCGTAGGCGAACGCCCAACCCAGTGCCATCAGGGCTACGGCTGAGCCCGACACGAAGATCCAGGCGCGACGGATTCCGTTGGGCTGCGCCAGCAGGATCGGCATCGCGGCAATCCCGATGACGTCGAATGCCCCGAGCCCGAGCCAGAACAACTTGAACAGTAGGGCGAACTCCATCACTCGCCTCCGTTTCCGACTGGGCCAGCCGACCACTGCACCAGCGCAAGACGTGGTAGATCCGCAACTGCGTAGTCGTTCGGCAAGAGCCTATCCGTCCCAGAACCTGCGCACCCGGCCAGTGCCCAGGTCCGCAACCGCAGGCGAGGGCGTCGGTCCACTACCTTCGGCGGCGGCGGGCACGCGGTTTCGTGGCGAGCTCGGAGGCGTCCCGCAGCGCCGCCGCGAAGGCATCGAAGGCGGGCTGCTGATCCGGCATGGTCGTCGAGACCAGCCTGGCCAGCGGACCGGAGAATTCCTCGAACATCTCGAATCGGACGAGATCTCCAGCCTCACCCAGCTGAAATGTGCGACTACCGGTGAACAGCCGGAAGGGCATGCCGCCGCGACACACGAGCCTGCTCTCCGGCTCAAGTTCGACGACTTTCACCTTGAATCCGCGACCGCCGCCGTCGGCGGGGACGAATACCACCGACTCCCCCAGCTCAAAGTTCCCTCGCACCTGCGAAAGCGTCGGGTTCCAGTCCGCGTAAGCCGAGGCGTCGGTGAGGATCGACCAGATCGTCTCGCGAGTTGCGGCGATGTCAACGGACGTCCTGTACTTCGGCACCACGTCACCCTACCGGACCACTCAACGACGCTGAGTGACTCTCAGTCAACTGCCCTGCCCACGGACCGTCTGTGCGGGCACTCCCCATTCGACCGGTGCCGCTCCCTGCTCGCGCAGAAGCTCGTTCACCCGGCTGAACGGGCGCGAGCCGAAGAAGCCCCGCGCCGCCGACAGTGGGCTTGGGTGCGCACTGGCCACCACTGGAACGTCCTGGAGTAACGGAAGTACGGCTTGCGCGTCACGTCCCCACAGCACGGCCACCCGCGGTCCTCCGCGGCCCGCCACGGCGGCGACCGCCGCCGCCGTGAACTCCTCCCAACCACGTCCCCGGTGCGAGCCGGGAGCACCTGGTCGCACTGTCAGCACCCGGTTCAGCAGCAGCACTCCCTGGCTGCTCCAATCCGCCAGGTCCGTCGGACAGATCTGCCCAAGATCGTCGAGCAACTCTGTGGCGATGTTGACCAGACTCCGGGGCCGAGGTGCAGTCGCGGGCGGCACCGCAAATGCCAGTCCAACTGCCTGCCCAGGAGTCGGGTACGGATCCTGCCCGACGATCACCACCCGCACGGCTGGCAGCGGCAACGAGAATGCCCGAAGGATCGAGTTGCCGGACGGCTGGAAGCCACGACCGGCCGCCGTCTCCGCTCGGAGGAAGTCGCCGAGGCCGCGCAGAACTGGTTCGGTCGGCTGCAAGGCAGGCAGCCACGATGGGTCGACGAGTTCGGCGAGCGGCAGCTGTCGACCGTGGCCGGATCCGGCTGAGGCAGTCATGAATCGGTCATCCGGCCAACGCCAGCAATTCGAGCAGGCGACCGGGAGTGATGGTGGCAGCTCGGAGTCGCTGCGCACCTCGAATCAGCTGAGCGTCGGCTGTCACCACTATGTCCCCGGGTCCGACCCGTGACAGCAACCGGTCAACTGTCAACTGCGAGGCGTCAACCGCCAACACCCCGGGATCTGCGCTGGTCACGAACACGATCGGTGGCTCCACCAGGACCTCGATCTGCGCCACCAACGCAGCCTCGAGGTCACTCGCACCTGAATCACCTTCGGCGGGACGGGAAGCCCCGGTCGGCAGCGGGATCGGGCGACCGACGATAGTCGCGGACAACTCCGCCAGCAGGGTCGCAAGCGGCACCGCTGGCCGCACGACGCCGTTGTCCACCGGCGACCCTGACACCGCGCGGGCGTCTGCCGCCGCCAGAACCTCTGCGGCCCGCACCACCAACCTGGCACGGCGCCCGGTCAAGGTCGGGAGGACCGCCGCGAAACCGCTGTGCAAGGCCAACTTGGGAACGTCAGAAATAGGCACCCAACGAAGTTCCAGGCTCTCCCGGTTGGTGCGAGTCGGCGGCGCTGCGCCCACTCGCAGAAGGACAGTCTGGTACGCCCAATCGATGTGCTCCGTCCGGCACAGGCCCAGCAACTCGCCACCAGCCGCATCGATTCCGGTTTCCTCCATCGTCTCCCGCAGGGCGGTGGTGACCGCATCCTCGTGGCTGTCGCGCGCACCCCCCGGCAGCCCCCAGGTGCCGCCCTGATGGGACCAGAGAGCCCTGTGCTGCAGCAGTACCTGAGTGTCGGCTGGGAAGGGCGACCCCGCCGGGAATGGATCCGCCGACACCAATAGGAATAGGCCCGCCGCCCCGTATCGGCCCCAGTGCCGGTGGCCGCAGCGGCACACCACCCAGCCATTTCCGTCACCGTCCGCCACCGGACCAACCTACCGTCAGCATCGGCCAACCTGGCCGTCAGTATCCGCCGGGTCCGAGCCCACAGGAGCGGTCTACAGTCTGCCCCAGAGCGGCTGTGGCGCAGGCGCGTGAGATGACCGGAGGCGGACTGCAATGGATCCACGTATGGGCGCATTCGATGCGGTGATGTACGACGTCGAGGACGACCCGATTTTGCGGTCGGTCATCGTGATGCTGACCGAGTTGGATGCCCGACCCGATGACGGTCGGCTGCAGTACCGAATCGATCGACTGACCCGACTGGTACCGAAATTGCGGCAACGAGTAGTGGGAAACCCGCTGTCCCTGGTACCACCGCGCTGGGAGACGGATCCGAACTTCGAGCTCGGCTACCACGTGAGGGAGGAACTGCTTCCGCCGGACGGCAACGACCACGACTCCCTGATGTTGCGCGTCGCAGGCTGGGCGGAACGGGATTTTGACCAGGCGCGGCCGCTCTGGGAGATCATCCTGTTCACGGGCCTGCAGCGCGGCGGCGCGGCGGTGGCGATCAAACTCCACCACTCGATCACCGACGGGGTCGGCGGCCTGCAGCTCGCGGCGGCGATGCTGGACCTGACTGCGGATGCCGACGATCCCACAGACATGCCCGAGGGACCCGACGGAGGCGCGGCCGACTGGAGCGATCGACTGGAGCAGGGGGCCGCATTCAGTGCCCGATCACTTCTCTCGGACGGCGTCGGCGCAACCAGGAAGCTGCTGGCGGGAGCGCGCGCAACGGTCTCCGACCCGCTCGGTTCACTGCTGACCGGGCAAGAGTTCGTCGCGTCGGCGACCCGGGTGCTGGCCCCGGCGTCGACGCCACTGTCGCCGGTGATGACCGGCCGATCCCTGTCCCTCCGGTTCACTGACCTGTGCATCCCCTTCGCCGGCTTGAAGGCGGCCGGCAAGGCTGCTGGCGGCACCGTGAATGACGCGTTCGTGGCTGCGGCGCTGGGCGGAATGCTCACCTACCACGAGGAACACGGTGAGGTGCCGCCGGAATTGCGGGTGCATATGCCGGTGAACAGGCGGGCTCCAGGAGATACCGGTGGTGGCAACCGCTGGATCCCCGCCCGGTTTCCGCTGCCATTGAACGAGTCGGACGCAGGCCGACGGATACGGCAACTCTCTCCGTTACTCAAACAGGCCAAGGAGGAACCCGCGCTGGCGGTCAGCGATCAGGTCTACAAGGTGTTGATGAGTCTGCCGAGACCGATCACCACCCGAATCGCGGGCGGTTTGATGAAGGGCACCGACCTGGTGGTCACCAACGTGCCCGGGCCACCCTTCGAGGTCTACTTGGCGGGCGCGAAAGTGACCCGGATGATCCCATTGGCGCCGAAGGGTGGTGCTGCGGTGAATATTGCGTTCATGACCTACAACGGCAACGCCGAGATCGGCATCAACATCGACACCGAAGCAGTGCCCGATCCAGACGAGATGACCGCCTGTCTGCAGGCCGGGTTCGACGAGGTCGTCGCCAGCGTCGAGTGACAGTCGGGCCCGACCCGCGGCACCCAACCGGGCGGACCCTGACCCGATCGACCGGCACGCGTCAAGGCTCGGTGTACGGCTGCCGATGGTCGGGATGGGAGTCTCTGTCCTCGGATTGCGCCGGCTCGATTTGGAATGGGGTGCATTCACGTGAAAGGCAGGAAGTTGCTGGCTCCGGTGTCGGCTGCGGCGCTGGCTATGGCCGTGGTCGTGCTGCCCGGGGCGGCCGCTCCCGCCCAAGCCGCCGACGACGGGTCGAGACCCACGCAGCCGGTCAAACTCATCTTCCTTCACCACTCGGTCGGCGAGAACTGGCTCTCCGACGACCAAGGTGGCCTGGGCCGTGCGCTAGCCGCAAACAACTTCTTTGTCTCAGACACCAACTACGGCTGGGGCCCCAACAGCATCGGTGACCGCACCGATATCCCCAACTGGCTGGAGTGGTTCCGCGGCGGCAGCTCCGGGCTGTATCTCGGGGCGATGTTCGGTGAGACCGGTCAGAATTCGCAGTACGCAAGGCCGCTTGCCGATCCGGGCGGTCCGAACCAAGTGGTGATGTTCAAGTCGTGTTTTCCCAACTCCAGCCTCGCGGGTGGACCGAATGACGCGCCTGCAGCCGGGGCCAGCTTGACGGTTGCCAATGCCAAGTACGTCTACAACGAATTGCTGCGCTACTTTGCGACGCGACCGGACAAGCTGTTTGTGGTGGTCACCGCCCCGCCGAACAGCGACACTCAATACGCTGCGAATGCCAGGGCCTTCAACAATTGGTTGCGAACCAGTTGGCTGGCCGAGAACCGGTACCCGTACCGAAACGTCGCGGTCTACGATTTCTACAACGTCCTGTCCGGGCCGGACAACCACCATCGGCTGGTCGCCGGTGTCGAACAGCACGTCTACACCCCCGGTATGAATAGTGCCTACTATCGCAGTTCCGAAGGCGACGACCATCCGAGCGTGGTGGGTAGCATCAAAGCCAGGAACGAATTCGTACCGATGCTGAACGCCTTCTACCATCGGTGGCGAACCACCCCGCCGAGCGGCGCAGTGACGACAGTGAGGCTGCCAGCTGTCGCCCCCCAGGACGGCTGGGTGGCTGAGTCCTCAGCCGGCAGCGGCGTCGGCCGAACCGTGAACGCAGCCGGGCCGACCTTGGCGGTAGGCGACGACGGTGGAGACCGACAGTTCCGCTCCTTCCTGTCGTTCGACACCTCGCGACTGCCCGCCAGAGCCTGGATCGTCTCGGCGACGGTCAAGGTCAAGCGCTCCGGCGGCACCGGCCGAAACCCGTTCAGCAGCCATCGGAACCTCGTGGTGGATGTTCGCAGCCCTCATTTCGGTAGCGCAGCCGGCCTCGCGGCCAACGACTTCCAGGCCGCCGCCAACCGAGGTTCGGTAGCAGTGCTGAACCCGACGCCAATGGCCGGCTGGCAGACCGCCCCGCTGAGCAGCCAAGGCCTGAGTCTGCTCAACGTCCGCGGCACGACCCAATTCCGGTTACGTTTTCAAGTCCCCACCGACCGGGACAGGGTGGCGGACACCGTGGCCTTCAGGAGCGGCAACGCACCGCAGTCAGCAGAACGGCCAGTGCTAGAGGTGCAGTACCGCCTGGGATAGCCGGACCCACTGTCAGGCGGCGGTCAGTCCGGTGTCGACTTGGAGAAGTAGTCCCGCATGGCGGACAGGTATGGCAGTGAGGCGCGCGGCAGCCGCTGCGCCTGGGAGAGCAATGAGGAAGTTCGCGGACGCCGGTCTTTTGCGCTCCCGGTCGAGGAGTTGGGCAGCGGCGAGCGCGCGCCGTGCCGCCTCCGGGGCAGACGCAAATGTGGCGGTCAGCAACTCCTGTAGCCCATGCACCGGGCTGGCGGTGAACTCGTCGGCCCTGGCATTGGTGAGGTAGACGGTGTTCTCCGGTGACAGCGGCAGGAGTTGCGCCTGCACGTACCGGGACAGCCGGACAGCATCCTGGTGGCGCTGTCCGGCAATGTTTGCCGGCACCTGGGTAATCACGAACATGGTCGGCACCAATTCCGCCAACCGACGGACGAACTCGGCCTGATCCGCAGTGAATCCGGCGTCGTTCCAACGAACCGTGTACCAGGCTGCGTGGAGCTGTTCAGGAAGTGGCCGGGCGCGGGATTGCTCCACCACCGCCTGCAGTCGGGAGAGCACCTGCTGACTCTCCTGATCCATCGCGAAGGCCCGGCTGTCGTACACCCCGAGGATGCCGTCCGGGTGGGCGTGGTACTGCAGGACCAACGACTCGGGCCCGGTGGTGGTCGAGGTCAACTGCTGACCGAAGACCGCGGTGATCAACGTCGTCTTGCCGGTCCCGCCGCGACCGAATACCGCCAGGTTGAAACAACCGACTTCGGCCGCCTCCTCACGGCGGGTCTGCTCGAAGGTTCCCAGGTCCTCAGCTTTGTCGTCGGCCACTGTCTCATTGTGGCAGGCGAGCAGCTAGTTGGGCTCGGCCAATGAATTAGGCCCGGACCGGGGCCGAGGGTGTTGACTGTTCGGCAGGGTCGGTGGCCGACCAGGACCGCAGCTGCCGCTGAATCGACTCACGCGCCTGGGCGAATTGTTCGGCCACCACTCGACGCTCCGCCCACAGCAGTTCGCGGCGACGCAGCGCAGTCTCCATCCTCGTCAGCATCGCCTCGTCGCAGGGTAGATCGAACGCCAGCGAGGTGAATCGGGCCAGGTCGCTGCGATAGTCGTGCCCACGGGCGGAGAAGTGCCCTGGCACCACATCGGAGGCGTTCAACACGTCGACAGTCGTCAACAGGAAGGTTGTGAATGGTCGCCATTGGACACCGTCCGGCACAGCCGGGGACCGGTCGGCCCCGCGGGACATCCAATCGGGCGCCTGCACTGCGATTGCCGGGCTGAATTTGGTGATCGGGTCTTCGTGATGGCTAAGCAGAAAGTACCGCGCTCGCTCCCGAATGTCGGCCGGCAACTCCAGCCACTCCGCCCAGGAGGCGACCTCCACCACCTCCGAACCCGGGTCCGCGCGCTCGGGGTCCAACCGCCACTGCTCGGCCCACTTGCTCTCCGCCGGAGTGCCGATGAACAACGCCCGGTCGATACCTGCCCGATGCAGGCCTGCCGTGCCTTCGTGCAGGAAGGCGTCCTGCAATGTGAAAGCGCCGAGACTTTCACCCATGGCCACAAACCGCGGCCGCTCAGCAGCTGGGATCGCCCGAAGCCGACCGTTCAGCGCATGCAGCAGAGCCCGATTCTGCTCCCGACCCAGAGCCACTCGGTCTAGCGACAGAAAGGACGGCCGCAGCGAATACTGCAGGCAAACGGTGGCGCAGTCGCCCCCGGTCAGATATTCCATCGACTCCGCCGCCACGTAATTGACGTAACCGGTGCCGGTCGGTGAGGCCAGACAGATCAGTTTCCGCGAAAACGCACCTAGCGCCTCCAACTCGTCGATCGCCGCGGACACCCGGGCGTCGACCGTCGCCGCACTCTCCAACCCGACGAAGACTCTGATGGGGTCCTTGGCGGCTTGGCCGGTAACAGCAGTGATCTCCTTGGCCGGCAGCACCATGTTCACGTAACGACGACCCTCCCGACCCAAGGTCGCCCAATCGATGCCGGACGATGGGCCACCACTGGCGGTCAGAGAGGTCGGCGGACGCTGATAGGCCTGTTCAACTGCCGCGCCGCCCTGTTCGGTGCGGTGATTGACCCACTCCAACCCAGCCCAGAGACCGCCGACCAAGGGCGCCAACGCAGTCGCATGGCCAATCGGCTCGGCCAGTCCGGCGAATCCAGGCGCGACCCGACGCACAAGTCCGGCAACGGCGTCTGCGGTGACGCTCTCCGTGACCGACAGCACCGTCACGCCCGTCATGACCCCCATCCCCTGCGCGACGGCACCGAATACCGGCGGCGTCTCCGGTTGCCGACGGCGGTACCAGGCGATCTCACCAGCGGCCACCACCGAGCCGAGAATGAACCCGGTGGGTACCACCAGCGGATGCACCCGACCGGTTCGGCGGAGCAACACGTCGACGGCGGCCGCCACCCCTGTCAGGCCCAACCCGATACTTCCGGCGGCAGACAATTGCCAACCCAAGGTCCTGACCGTCGCCCGCTTGACCGGCTCCCCTCGACGGCGCGGAACCGCCCGCTGAACAGCTATGCCGAGCAGCACCGCGATGCCATTGGCCGATGCGGCAAGCACCTTTCGGTTGTTGAACGACTGGGTGTCAACGCCGGGCACCACCAGTTCCGCGGCGCTCTCGATCGCGGATTGCGACGTTCGCGCGGCACCGTAGACGAGGCTGGCGCTCAGGCCGGTGACGACTGCCTGCTGGAGGGGCTTGCGCGGCAGCAGGCTGGGCGCGAAACTTTGCCCGACCGCGACGGCCGCAGCCAGCGTCGCCGCCCGTTCGGTGAAATCGCGCCGCATCATTGCCTCTGCAAGACGGGTCAGGCGAAGGCCCATGGGCGCTTCCAATCAGTAGACGGCACGGCCACGCCAACGATACGGCCCCGACTGCTACGACTTACCGGAAACCAACACCCCAAGGCACATCTCATCAGTGGTGCCCTCGCCCCAGAGAACGTACTGGGGTTCTGCCGGCACGCCCGGGAGTTTGCCACGTAGCGTCTGGTCGTGAGTGCAGGTCACTCGCACCTTGTCCCCGACCGACAACTGAACCGGCTCGGGCAACGGCACCGCACCCTGTCGGTCGAAGTCGTAGTTGGGGATCGACAGCACCCGTTGTTCATCGGCTGTACCCGGGTTGACATCGACGTAGATGGAGCGCCCCAACAGGTGCATGTGGCCCGCGACCGCGAAGAGTTTCAGCGGCTCGGACAGGGTCCTGGTACAGGAAGTCGTCGGACCAGCGTCGGGATTCTGCGGGTCGCCGCCACAGAGCAGCTGAAGCCCCGCGACCAACGCGCCACTGCGACTACCGAACCGCTCGACCACGCTCGTCATCGCGGCGTCCCGGGAGCACTTTGGCCCCGACTGGCCGGCAGCGCACGGCAACTCCACCGGCGCTGGCAGCAGCGAGGTGGTGATCGGCTTCAGGTCGGCCCCCGCCGACGCCATCCGCAATCGCACCACGGTGTTGTCCGGTTCCACTCCTGCGCGCGTGTTGTAGTGCATCTGCAGTACGACCTTGCCGCCCACAGGCACCGGGACGCCGTAGCCGGCGGGGTAGCCCGACGCCTTGCCGCCCGGAGCCCACGCATACAACCAGTCGGAATCGTCGAGGCTGCTGATCGGATTGCCACGGCTCGGGAGTTGGGACCCGCCGAAGCACTGATAGCCCTCCCCCGGGTCCTCGTCGTCAAGTTCCTGCGCGGCAGCGACCTGCTCGGGATACGCCTGATACAGGATCCCGTGATGGGTGACGGCAGGGTTGCCGGGCACGAGCTGCACACCCGTGGCGAAGCCGGAAGAGGTGGCCGGTAGGTCGAGCACGAAGCAGCGATAGTCATCCGTACTGCCCGCGGGCGGATTCGGCGTGTAGCTGCCGCCCGGCAGTGGGAGCGTCAGTAGCTGCTCACCGGGACCCGCCACCAGTGCGGGCACCGCGACCGCCGAGTGCGTCGCCGCAGCACCAGCCTGCGCTGGGCTACCGCTGTGGTCCGTGCCACCAGACTGTGCCGCGGCCGTCGATCCCGGGACCGTCGGAGCGTGGGTGTCGCCGCCGTTGGAAACGGTGACGGCCGCACATCCGGCGACCAGTGCGCCGGTCGCCAGCCCGGCGGCGATCCTCGCCGTGAGATTTGCGGACATCGCACCAGGGTACGCCCGACTCGCAGCCGGGCAAATCCGACCGGCATGATGAACCCATGGCCGACGACGACGATATTGCCCGCCTACTACGCGAGGTCGAGGCGATGAACGCCGCCCCCGGCACGGGCAGCAGCCAGAAAGACAGTGGAGCAACCAGCGGCGCCGGTGCAGTGGTCCCACGTGCGGGATCCGAAATCGAGTCGACCGAGAAGGGCCCACGAAGCCCCTGGCTGGTCGCTCTGGTGGCCGGTGGTACCGCCGCGGTCGCTGTCGGTCTCTTCTTCGGAGTGGTCCCGTTCATCAACCGGTTTGGACTGTTGAGTACCGCCATGGGCGGCTTCCTCGGTGGCCTGATCGGCTATGGCGTCGCCCGCCTCGCTCACCGCCGCAAGAAGGGCGACGGCTAGCCCGTTCAGTCCGTAAGGCCGTCTGGAGTGATGTTCCAGCCAGCGATCACGGGGACCCGTTCGTGGCCGAGCACGCTGATACCGCCCGCGTCCAACTGGAACAGCCTCCCATCGCGAGCAGGCAGACCGAGGTAGGTCGCGGTCAAGATCCGCAGTAGGTGTCCGTGCGCCACCAGCGCCACGTTCCGACCGCTGTCGATATATGGCTGACCGAGATCGAGCACCCGTTGACAACGCACACCAACGTCGACCGGGGATTCCCCGCCAGGGATCGGATCGTCCCAGATGAGCCAGTTCGGGTCATGCTTCTCCGCACGAATCTCGGCGGTCGTGCGGCCCTCGTAGACGCCGTAGTTCCACTCCAACAGATCGTCGGTGTAGTCCTCCGGATGCAGCCCTGCGAGTTCGGCGGTGTCTCGAGCCCGCATCAGTGGCGAACACAACACGTATCCGAAACTGACCCGCGAGAGCATTGGCCGGACCTCGGCGGCCCGCCGCCGACCCTTCTGCGTCAGCGGGATATCGGTGCGGCCAGTGTGCTGACCGGAGATACTCCAGTCGGTCTCACCGTGCCGGAGAAGGTAGTACCTGCCCAGAGTCATGTCGCCACCCTGCCAGCCCTGACCCGTAAACGCACGGCGATCGGCGGACTCGGCACCGGCTGCAACCGTGCCGCGCCTGCTACCGGCTAACCCGTCACTGCAAAGCAGGCCACGGCCGCGGCAGCGGCTACGTTCAGTGAATCGACCCGAGAGGTCATCGGGATTCGGAGCCAGACGTCCACCGCCGCGAGTGCTTCGGCACTCAGACCCCCGCCTTCGGTGCCGAGCAGCAGGGCCAGCCGATCGCCCTCGGCGGCGTGCCAACTGCGAATGTCAACACCTGCCGGGTCTGGTGTCAGGCCAAGCAGGGTGAAACCGGCCTCCCGCAACCAGGTCAGCGTGCCCGGCCAGGGCTCGGCGACGGTCCAGGGCATCGTCAGCACGGCACCCATCGAAGTCTTCACCGATCGCCGATAGTAGGGATCGGCGCACCGCGGAGATACCAATACGGCGTCGATCCCGAAGGCGGCAGCTGTGCGGACGATAAGCCCAACGTTGGTGTGGTCAACTAGGTCCTCGAGCAGTAACAACCTACTGGCGTCAGCGATCAGGTCAGCGATCGGCGGCCGCGGCTTCCGCTCGAACGCGGCCAGCGCACCCCGGTGCAACCGGAAACCGACGATGCTGCGCAACACCGACTCATCGGCCACCAGCACTGTGACGTCGTGCGCGGCCAGTGGCGCAGCAAGGCCAGGCAGCCACTTCTCGGCCATCAATGCGCTGCGAGGACGGTAGCCGGCGGCCAGCGCCCGGAGGATCACTTTCTCACCCTCGGCAAGAAAGTAGCCGGCACCCGGCTCGATCTTGGTCCGCCACCCGACGTCGGTGAGATCCCGGTAGTCGGCAACCCGGGGATCCTCGGAGCCGACATATTCGACCCGGTTTGTCACCAGGCCCGGGCCGCCCACCGCCGCCCGACTTCGGTGACCTCCAGTGGGATCCCGAATGATTCCGACAGCCGGGCGCTGGTGAGCGTCTCGCCAATAGGCCCCTGCGCCACCACCCGTCCCTCTCGCATCAGCATCACATGCGTGGTACCGATCGGGATCTCTTCGACGTGGTGGGTGACCATCACACTGACCGGGGCCTTCGGGTCCTGCGCCAGCGTCGACAGCCGTGCGACCAACTCCTCTCGGCCACCGAGGTCGAGACCAGCGGCCGGCTCGTCGAGCAGCAGGAGTTCCGGATCCGTCATAAGCGCCCGGGCGATGATCACCCGCTTCGCCTCACCTTCGCTAAGGGAATCGAAGCGCCGCTCGGCGAGGTGGGCGATTCCCATACTGCTGAGCAACTCCTGCCCCCTGGCGAGGTCCTGGTCCTCATAGCTCTCGCGCCAACGTCCGGTGATGGCCCATGCGGCCGTCATCACCGCATCGAGCACCACTTCGTCTCCAGGAACCTGATCGGCGATCGAGTCACTGGCCAGACCGATCCGCGGGCGCAACTCGAACACGTCGACCCGGCCGAGCCGGGATCCGAGCAGGCTCACCCGACCCACACTCGGATGCATTCTGGAGGACGCCAGATTCATCAGGGTGGACTTACCTGCTCCGTTGGGCCCCAACACCACCCAACGCTGACCCTCCTCGACGCGCCAATTCACATTCGCCAGAATGATGGAGCCAGAGCGCATGACGCCGACACCCCGGAATTTGACCACTGCGCTCACAGGCCCGACCCTAGCCTGGCCGGCACTCGAGTTACACGCACAAGGCTTCGCATGTCGGGCGCACGCCGAGGGACCTTCTGGGCAACGGGGACGCTGCGGGCGCAATTGAAAGGCACACGCTGCACAACCCCGCGGAATCAGTTCCCGACCTGCGGTCACGCTGCGTGCACAAATGTCCACCTGGATGGACCAATGGACCTACGCGAGTCGTACGTTTGGCCGATGACACGATCGTCCTAAAAGGCAAAAGTGGCCGATCACACCATTTTGCCCGTTGTGCGAGTCAATTGCGGGTGTTTCACTGTTCTTCAATGCTTGGTGACCCCAATGGGTTAGTCAGGCTTGACATACAGAGTCGCCGCATTGAAATACCGGTCGCATTGAAATACCGGTCCGCACCCGCCCGCCCGCCCGCCACTCGACAAGACCCGTTGGGTCACCCACCAGGAGAACGCATGAAGCACAACACCATCACCACCAAGCGTCGCGGTCGTC
>CAZJNU010000053.1:0-18161 GCA_964547485.1 uncultured Actinomycetes bacterium | reverse complement strand
GGCACCGGCTCAACACCGGGAAGTTCCTCACCACCGTGATCCACCCGACACGGACCCGTCGGGATTGCCGCGACTGCCGCGAGCAGCGCTGGACCCGGCGGCAACGTCATCAAGTCCCGCACCGGCGGCGACAGGCGAACATCGGCCCACTGCGCCGACACCCACCCCGGACACGACGCCAACCACCACGCCGACACCACCCGTCCCAACCCCGACTCCCACACCCCAGCCGACACCGACACCTCCAGCCCCTCGGCGTCTGCGGCCTCAGCGGCGGCCACGGCTTCGGCGGCGGCATCCGCCGCGGCCTCGGCAGACTCCCGCGCAGCCTCGGCGGCGGCATCGGCATCGAGGGCTTCGGCATCGGCCTCTCGCGTGCAGTTGACCTGATCGGCGTCGCCGACACCGGCCACCTCCACGGCCACCCCCAGCTCCGCCACCCGATCCCACAGACCGACCGGGTAGCTTCCCGTCACCGGCCACACCCCGAAGTCCCGCCACACCTCGACCACCACCGGCCCACCCCTCGACGACGCTGACGATGACGACGACGACGACCGTTCCATCCCGTTCACCCCCCAAGGCGACACACCGAACGAACCAAACCGAACGAACCTGCATTGCTGGACCAACCTGCCCACTCGAACTTACGTTCTAAGAATACTGCGAGCGTCCGACAAGATAGGAAGGCGGAGCCGACCCTCTCCGCCAGACCGCCGAGTCCGGCAGAAACACCGATGACCCGACTCGTGATTGCCGTTCCGGTGATCTACTCTCCTCCGGAGCTAGGGGCGTCAAGGGACACGTGTGGTTCCAGTTCCGCCGCTGAATCAGAGACCTGAACTCGTCGGGGGTGCCCCGGTGGTCAGCCCATCTGAGCGGTGAGGCACAATCTCCCCCGCCACGGAAGAAATTCCGCGGGGCGGGCATATCCACGTCGACAACGTGGTTGCATGACCACCGAGTTGATTGAGATCACCGTCGCATCGGGTTTGGCTACCGACGCGGTCACCCGGCAAGCGAATCGATTGGAGTGGCGCCGAATGGCAACCGATTACGACGCACCTCGGAAAACCGACGAGGAACTCGCAGAAGAGAGTCTCGAGGAATTGAAGGCGCGACGCGCGGACAAAGTGTCCGCGCAGGTCGACGTCGACGAGACCGATCTGGCGGAGTCGTTGGAACTTCCAGGGGCCGACCTGTCCGCGGAGTCCCTGACGGTGCGGGTGGTGCCAAAGCAAGCCGACGAGTTCACATGTTCGCGATGCTTCCTGGTCCACCACCGCAGCCAACTGGTGAAGGAAGTTGACGGGTTACCAGTCTGCTCCGAGTGTGCCTGACGTCTGGCAGCGACCGCCAGGACCCCTGGAGCAGCCGGTAAGAGCGACCACCCGGGAGCAGTAGCGAGGTTTCTGACAATCAGGTCGCAAGGGCCGCAAGGGTCGCAAGGGCCCCGGCCAATTAGCCGGTCATTGCGGCCTTGTCCTGCTCGGCAATGGCCCACTTGGCGGCGGTCCGTTGGATCACCACGTCAATCACCGCTGTGGACAGGGCTGTTACTGCTGCCCACAGAATGACCGTGCGCAGGGGCGTGGCGACGTCTGCCTTCTGCGGCGGCTCGTTGCCGGTTTTCTTCTCGTAGGCTTTGGACAAGCTCTTCCGCACTGCCCAAGCGGCCGCCAAGGAGACGATCGGGGCGACGGTACGTGGGTCCAGGGCCATGGTTACTCCATAGGTTGAGATTCTCCGACAGTCGAGGGTCGTGCGGCGAATTCAGGGTGTCGAGCTGCTCGTGGACGGACCTGTCCGAGTGCCTGAATCGCGTGCTCCCACTATGGCAGAAACGAGCTCCTCAGGGTGTTTGGTGCTGATCAGCCAATAGGGGTGAGGATCGCTCTCGTCGGCCACCCCCACTGCAACGGTCCGATCGGATGACCCGGTGCGAAGCACCAGATATGCGTCTGCGTGAGCCAGGTGGCGGCGTGCGTCGAGGGAGGCTTGCGCGTCTAGCGAGCGGACCTCGCCGATGGCCCAGAGCGGGAGGAGGGCCTTACCGACTTGGAGGCCGGAGTCGCTGACGGTGATTCGACGCTGCCTGGCGAGAAGGAGCCAAATGCCCAGCAGCGTAAGCACTGCCGCCGTCAACCACCCCCACCGGGCACCCAAGGCGTAGCCGTATGCGAACCCCAGAAAGGCGCCTGCGAGGGGTGGGAACAGCCAAGTCCACCAGGGTGCGCGCAGCACCTCGGCATATCCAACACCGGACGGTGTGCCTCCGTCATCAACAGTCACATCCCACAGCGTAGGGTCGGCGGCATGGACGCCGAGGACCGGCTCGAACCCGCCGTGCGACACCCCCGGGCACCTGCACCGGGAGAGCAACTTCCGTGCCATTTCCTCGGATGCTTCGGTTGCGGTGAACCCGACTTCGGTCTGCACATGGAGTTGTTCGCTGGTCACGGGGTAAGCGTTCGCGGGCGATTCCTGGTAACGGAGGCGCATCAAGGAGCGCCTGGCCTTGCACACGGCGGCCTCATCTCAGCGTCGCTGGATGAACTCCTCGGCAGCCTCAACTGGCTCCTGATGTCGCCGGCGGTGACCGCACGGCTGGAGGTCGATTTCGTTCTTCCGATTCCGGTTGGCAGTTGGGTGGAGCTCCACGCGCAGGTAGAAGGCGTCGATGGGCGAAAGGTGCACACTGTCGGCTCGGGCCGGATCGAGAACGCGGACGGCCCGGTGGCCTTTCGGGGTAGGGGCTTGTTCGTGCAGGTCCCCAGCGAGCATTTCAGCAAGCATGGTCGAGCTGCTGACGTGGCGGCGGCCGAGGCCGACCGCGCCCACCAGCGGCAGCCGGGCGAACCCTGGCTCGAGGTCAACCCATGAGGCCCGCAGACGTCCTCATCACTCGGCTGGACGCCGGCGTTCCGGTGCCGACTTACGCGCATCCGGGGGATGCAGGTGCCGACCTGGTGACGACCATCGACATCGAATTGCAGCCGGGCCAGCGAGTCGTGGCGCCCACCGGCATCGCAATCGCACTGCCGCCGGGTTTCGCCGCGTTCGTGCATCCCAGAAGCGGTCTGGCGGCTCGTTGGGGTGTAGGTCTGGTCAACGCTCCGGGCACGATCGACGCTGGCTATCGGGGTGAGATCAAGGTGGTGTTGATCAACCACGACGCGAGCGATGTAGTCCAGTTGCGACGAGGGGATCGGATTGCCCAGTTAGTGGTCCAACCCGTGGCCCGCGCGGTCTTCCATGAGGTCGCGTCGTTGCCAGGGTCCGACCGAGGCGATGGCGGGTTCGGGTCGTCTGGTCGTTAGTAGTGCGCAGATCGCTTCGGGGTTGAGTAGCGTGGTGGTACGGACAGCGGCTCTCGGCCCGGCTGATGAAGGAGACAGTGTGTTCAAGCGCAAGCGCGGATCCCAGCAAGACGTCGACGCTGAGGAATTGGTGGAAGTGGCAGAAGTTGACGAAGTGGTCGGAGAGGGCGAATCCGGCGAGGTGGGTCGATTGGGCCAAAGCCCCGGCGACTTCCCGGTTGGGCCTTATGACATCGAGGATGTGCCGGACAACGGGGTGGTACGAATCGACCTGGGCGGGATCCAGATCGCTGGGTTCACCGATATGCAGATCCAGTTGGAGCCTGATGAACAGGGCGGCCGGATCGGAAGTGTGCTGGCCATCTACAACGACGCCGCGATTCGGATGCAGCCATACGCGGCACCACGCAAGGGGGGACTCTGGGAGGAGATGCGCCCCAACATCGTCGAGGCGATCACGTCCGCTGGCGGCGACGTCGACGAGGTCGAGGGGTCCCTGGGCACTGAGTTGCATGCGGTGGTGCCAGCCGTGGACCCTGAGGGCAACCAGGTGCGCCAACCGGTGAGGTTGGTGGGCGTGGAGGGACCTCGGTGGGTGCTGCATGGCGTTTTCATGGGGGCGGCTGCTGTCGATGAGTCGGCCGCAGAGGTCTTCGAGGACGTCTTCCGGCAGACCGTGGTGGTCCGCGGTGCTCAACCCATGGCTCCCGGGGACCTCCTTCCGATCGTGATCCCGGAGGACGCCACCGCTGAACCTCCACCGACAGCTGAAGCTGATGAGCGTCCGCCCCTTGATCCGTTCGAGCGCGGCCCAGAGATCACCGAGATCCGCTAGGGGCCTCATGACGGTGCGTGGATCGGGCCGCTAGAGCGGCGGCGGCGCCCAATACGGCGACGTCGCCGGCCGGAGCTGAGCGATCGATCAGCACCAATCCGGCTCCGGGGATCGCAGCATGCCAGCCACTCGCGGTCGAATGGGGATGTAGCGGATCCGATCGCAGTCCGACGATCCCGGTGCGGGCACAGATCTGGGCCAGCTCTTCGACGGTGGGTGCTGGTGAGCGAGCTGTGGCCCGCAGTGCGGAGATCAACGCCTGCTCGGACCACTGGGGCCAGGCCCTGGTGAGCTCGGTCACCACCCAATCGTCTGGACTCTCGGTTCGGATACGTGCCAGCTCCTCCGCCACGCCTACGGCTTCGAGTCTGTCCGCCGCAGCAGCGGTGGCTGCTGCGATGGCGCCCGGAGACCCGGTCCAGGCCGGCATCACCAGCAGCAGATCCAGGTCGCGAATCCGAGACCGGGCGGCCCACTGCGCAGCCGCATGCGCGCCCAGCGACACACCCGCCACAACCTCGGTGCGCCAGCCCCGCCCGGTGAGATCGGAGATCGCCGACTCGATGCTGTCGACCAGTCCGCGGGCGTCGCCGGCCGGTCGTGTCACCACTCGGACTTCGCGGTCCAGTGCGACCCCGGCGAATACCCGCCGCACAAAATCCTCGGACGATCCGGCGCCCGGCAGCAGGATCGCGGCCCCCCTGGGCTTACTCGAAGGTGATCGCGGCGGGGCCTGCTGGTCAGCCAACGTCCACCTCCACTATCGCTTCGCCGCCGTTCATGGTTAGCCTGATCGTATGGCCATGACCCAGCAGGCCCACCCGCTTCGACGCCTGCTCAGCAAATTCACTTCCAGCGATAGCGAGTTGGAAGCCAACGACTTGTTGCTGGCGACCGAGCGTGCAGGTGCCCGACGAGCCTCGGACTGTGCCTGCGGGGAGGTCGTGACCCTCTGCGGTGTAGTGCGAACGCTCACGTTGCACCCATCATCCAAGCTGCCCAGCCTGGAAGTCGAGATGTACGACGGATCCGGGTTGGTGCGGTTGGTGTGGCTGGGTCGCCGGCGAATCGTCGGAGTCGAGCCGGGCTGTGCCCTCAGCGTCACGGGTCGGTTGAACAGCGACAAGGAAGGTCCCGTCATGTTCAATCCGCGCTACGACCTGCTCCCGACCGGTAGGGCTTGATGCGCAGGTTCGGCCGGTGACGCCCGAGCGAGAAGAAGGTACCGATCCGGTCGAGCAGTTGGCCCAGGATTTGCCTGCGGAGCGGGCCATTCTGAGCAAGGCCATCGGTGGTTGGCGCGGCATGTTCGACTCAGGGGTCCCGGCCGCGGTGTTCCTGATTGCCTACACGGTCAACGGAAGCGAGTTGGCTCCGGCGATCTGGTCCGCAGTGATCGTGGGCGCTGTCATCGCCGTCTGGCGGCTGGTCCGCAAGCAACCGCTACTGCAGATAGCGGGCGGCTTCGCCGGGATCGGAGTCTCGGCTGCGGTCGCCGCCTTCACGGGCAAGGCTGAGGACTTTTTCCTGCCTGGCCTGTTGGTGAATCTCGGGTACGGTACCGCCGCGCTGGTATCGATCTTGATTGGCTGGCCGGTGGTCGGCCTGATGGTCGGTGCGATGGTGGGGGAGCCGACGGGTTGGCGTTCGGATGCTCGGCTGCGGCGAACCTACGCCACCGCCACCTGGGTGTGGGTCGGGCTCTTCTACCTCAGGCTGGCGGTGCAACTGCCGTTCTACCTGGCTGGCGCGGTCGGGGTTCTCGGAACCTTGAAGATCGTGATGGGCTGGCCGCTATTCCTGCTGGCTGCCTGGTTCAGCTATCTGATCGTGCGCCCGGCGATGGCGGAAGCGCGCGAACGAGGCGCCGAGGCCCGCGATACCGCAGTCGAGCGCGCGGCGACGGCGGCGGATCAGTCAGTCGATCCCGATAGCAAGCCTTCCAGCGACTCCTCCTGATCGGGAGCGGCGACGAACAGCAGCTCGTCGCCCGCCTCCAGCGGGTCGTCGTCGCTGGGAGTGATCACACGGTCCCCGCGGAGGATGGCGACCAGTGCCGTCTCGGTCGGCCACACGACATCGCCGACGCGGCCGCCGACCACCGGCGAGTCATTCGCGAGAGTGATCTCCACCAAGTCGGCGCCGCCCTCGCGGAAGGTGAAGAGGCGAACCAGGTCGCCGACGGTCACGGCCTCCTCCACCAGGGCGGACAGCATCCGGGGTGTTGACACGGCGACATCGACCCCCCAAGAGGAATCGAACAGCCACTCGTTCTTGGGGTGGTTCACCCGCGCAACCACCCGCGGCACCCCGAACTCGGTTTTGGCGAGCAGCGACACCACCAGATTGGCCTTGTCATCGCCGGTCGCTGCGACGACCACCTGGGCGCCGTCCAATCCGACGGCCTCAAGTGAGGCGATCTCGCAGGCGTCCGCTTCGGTGATGGTCACCCCGGGGATGGGATTGGCGGCCGCGGTCGAACTCCGGTCGATCATCTGGATATCGTGACCGTTCGCCAGCAGTTCGCGCGCGATCGACCTGCCCACCTTGCCTGCTCCGGTGATGACGACCCTCATTTGCCCACCTCCGGTGCACTGGCCAGAATCGCGATGATCTCCGCTTCCCGGGCTACCTCGTAACTGGCGTGCATCCGGTCGTCCTGCTGCACCACCAGATCAGCATGCGGCATCAGACCTTGGCCGTAGCGGCTGACGGTCGACACTGAGACTGCCGTGGCGCGTTCGATATCGGTGTACCTACGCCCGATCCAGCTGGGATCGACCGAGAACTCTCCGAGCGCCACTTGGCCGGAGGGGTCCCGCCACTCCTCCCGTACCGGACCCGGCATCAGTCGATGCATCATCTCGGCGGTGGTCCAGGCGACCGTCGCGACCGTGGGGATTCCAAGCCGCTGGTAGATCTCTGCACGTCGGGGGTCGTAGATTCGCGCCACCACGTTGGACACGTTGAACTGTTCCCGGGCCACCCGCGCGGCGATGATATTCGAGTTGTCCCCGCTGCTGACGGCGGCGAAGGCAACTGCCCGTTCGATACCGGCGCGCTGAAGCGTGTCCCGGTCGAACCCCACCCCAGTGACGGTCAAACCCTCGAACGAATCCGGCAGGCGTGAGAAGGAGGCGGCGTTCTGATCGATCACTGCCACAGAGTGACCTTCAATATCCAGATCTCGAGCCAACCTGGAACCCACGCGTCCGCATCCCATGATGACGATGTGCACGGGAACTGACGCTACACCCGACCAGCCCAGACAGCAGTCCGTTGGGGGGCTAGCATCAGGCATCGTGGCAACCGACATCGCCAAGCGGATCATCTTCGGTAGGGCACTGAGTTCCGATCGCCTGGGTGAAACGCTGCTTCCCAAGCGGATCGCGTTACCGGTATTCGCGTCGGACGCGCTCTCCAGCGTCTCCTACGCGACCCAGGAGATCCTGCTGGTCCTGTCCGTGGGTGGGATAGCGCTGATCACGATGACCCCGTGGATAGCTCTCGCCGTGGTGGTCGTGATGGTGATCGTGGTGATGTCATACCGGCAGAATGTGCGGGCTTACCCAAGCGGGGGTGGCGACTACGAGGTCGCCACGGTCAATATTGGGCCTAATGCCGGAGTGGCCGTGGCCAGTGCCCTGTTCGTGGACTATGTGCTGACGGTATCCGTCTCGGTGGCTGCGGCGGTCGCGAACCTGGGGTCGATCTGGTCGGTGGTCGGCGAAAACGCGGTCCCGATCTGTGCCGGCATCATCGTCCTGCTGACGATGATGAACCTGCGCGGTGTGCGCGAGTCCGGCACCCTCTTTGCGATTCCGACGTACGCCTTCATCGCTGGGATCTACCTGATGGTGATCTGGGCGGGTGTGCGGCTGTTCATGGGTGACACCATGCTGGCCGAATCCGCTGGCTATGAGCTACGCGCCGAAGAGCAGTTCGCTGGAGCGGCTCTGATCTTGCTGATCGCGCGTGCCTTCTCCTCCGGTTGTACTGCCCTCACCGGGGTGGAGGCCATCAGTAACGGCGTGCCCGCCTTCAAACATCCGAAGGAGAAGAACGCGGCCAGCACATTGGCGCTGCTCGGCGGGATCGCCATCACGATGTTTCTCTCGGTAACGGCTCTCGCACTGATTACCAAGGTAAGAATTGCTGAGAACCCGGCGGACCTCATCGGTGCCCCACCCGGAGAGCCACAGAGCACCGTGATCGCGCAGGTCGCCGACGCGGTCTTCGGAAACTTCGGATTCCTCGCGAGCTTCGTCACGCTTGCTGCCGCGCTGATCCTGATGCTGGCGGCGAATACTGCCTTCAACGGGTTCCCCGTGCTCGGATCCATCCTCTCCAGGGACGGCTTCCTTCCTCGGCAACTTCACACTCGAGGAGATCGGCTCGCCTTCAGTAACGGCATCATCGTGCTGTCCTCGCTGGCCGTGTTCCTCGTCATCATCTTTGATGCCGATGTCACCCGGTTGATCCAGCTCTACATCGTCGGTGTCTTCGTGTCGTTCACGGTCAGCCAATTCGGCATGATCCGGCACTGGACGAGACTCCTTCGCAACCCCGGGCTCGCCGGCGCCGAGAGTCGAAAGATGAAGCGCAACCGGGTAGTGAACACTATCGGTTTCAGTATGACCGCCACCGTGCTGATCATTGTCCTGATCAGCAAGTTCCTGGCCGGTGCCTGGATCGTGTGTGTGGCGATGCCACTGTTGTTCTGGCTGATGAAGTCGATCCACCGGCACTACGACCGGGTAGCCGAGGAACTCGCCCCAGAGGACGATTCGGCCACTACCCTGCCGTCCCGAGTATGGGCGATCGTGTTGGTGTCCAGGGTTCACAAACCGACCTTGCGCGCGTTGGCATATGCCCGAGCCACCCGGCCCGACAAGCTGGAGGCGCTGGTGGTCAACGTGGACCCGGTGGAGACCAGGACCCTGATGGACGATTGGGACAGGCGGGGCATACCGGTATCGCTGAAGGTGCTCGATTCCCCGTTCCGGGAGATCACCAGGCCGGTGGTGGACTACGTGCGCGCCGTCCGGGTGAGCAGCCCCCGCGATCTGGTCACGGTCTACGTGCCCGAGTACGTGGTCGGACGCTGGTGGGAGCACCTGTTGCACAACCAGTCCGCCTGGCGGCTGAAGGCCCGGCTGCTATTCACCCCGGGCGTGATGGTGGTATCTGTGCCCTGGCAGTTGCGCTCGAGCAGCCGCATCGTCGACGAACCCATCGGGAATGCTGCTGGGGCAGTCCGCCGAGGTGAGCCGCCGGCGGCAGAGGCCGAGTTCGAAGTGGCGAATGAAATGGGACTTGAACGCCGGGACTGACCGTCCGCGGCGGCGGCCGTCAAGGCGGCCGTCGGGCGGGACGGCGTCACCTCTGATCGGTTCCGTGTTGGAGCTCCGGGTGGGTCCGCCTGCGGCTGGTGGCCATTGCGTCAGCCATCACCAAGACGCCACCGTCTTCGTCCGCGGCAGTCTGACGGATGAGCTTGTCCGTGCCCGGGTGGCAGGTGCAGGTCGAGGTGGCCGCGTGCTGTTCGCCACAGTCGTGGAGGTCGTCGAAGCGTCACCGCTGAGGGTGACACCACCATGTGCCTACGCCGACGTCTGCGGGGGTTGCGATCTGCAGCATGTCGCACCCGGGTGGCAGCGAGTGTGGAAGAAGCAGGTGTTGGCCGACCAACTGCGCACCATCGGCAGGATCGAGGAGGTGGCCGGCCGGCCGATGGCTGAGGTGCTCGACGTGGTCGAAGTCGGCGTCCCAAGGGATCGAGCCGCTGGGGAGGCGGCGGCAGCGGAGGACGTTCAGACCGGACTGGGTTGGCGGACCAAGGTCTCGGTCGCCGTCAGCGACGGTCGGGCCGGATTCCACCGACACCGCTCCGAGGAGATCGTGCCGGTAACCAACTGTCCAGTGTGCGTCCCGGAGTTGGCGGCGATATTCCGCGGCGACTGGTCCGGGATCGACCGAGTGGAAGCCAGTGTCGGCGATCCCGGCGGGTATCGCGTCCATTCGACGTCGAAGTCGTCGGCCACACCGGCTGACGGAGACACCGGCGGCGCCGACAACCCCGGTGCAGCGATCGGGAAGGTCGGGGACCTGAGGGCTCGCGCGTGGGTCCGTCGTGAGGCTGCCGGCCGACAGTGGCGGGTGGCCACCGATGGCTTCTGGCAGGCGCACCGGGGAGCCCCGGACGTGCTGGTTGCCGCTGTGGAGCGGGCCCTGGCTCCGACCGAGGAGGACCACCTGTGGGACCTGTACAGCGGGGTTGGGCTGTTCGCGGGTGCGCTGGCGCACAGAGTGGCACGGGTTGATGCGGTGGAGGGTGACGCCATCGCTGCCAAGCTTGCCCGCCGCAACCTGCACGACTTGACGCAGGTGCGAATTCACCAACAGCCGGTGTCGAAGTGGCTTGCGGAGGACCCTGGTTGTCCCGGCATCGTCGTGTTGGACCCGCCACGGGTCGGAGCAGGTGCGGAGGTGATTGCCCGGATCAGTGACTCAACCGCGACGCGACTGGCCTACGTGGCCTGTGACGGGGCAGCGTTGGCGCGGGATCTACGTTCACTGCTGGCAGCAGGTTGGCGGCTGGAGACGCTGGAGGCGTTCGACCTGTTTCCGATGACTCAGCACCTGGAGGCTGTTGCCGGCTTGGCGCGGACGGTGAACCCAACGCCCTGACGCCATGCTCGCGTCGGAACTGTCGGGGGCAGGGAGTAACTTGACCACGACGATTATTGGTGAATCGGAGGACGAATGGATTCTTTCGGCGCCGCATCCTCACTCGAGGTGGGCGAAACCAGGTACGACATTTTCCGAATCGACAAGGTGCCGGGTTCGGGTGATCTCCCGTTCTGCCACAAGGTGCTGCTGGAAAACCTGTTGCGGACCGAAGACGGCGCCAATGTCACTGCCGACCACATCGGTGCCCTGGGCTCCTGGGATCCCGCGGCCGAACCCAGCCAGGAGATCCAGTTCAGCCCAGCGCGGGTGATCATGCAGGATTTCACTGGTGTCCCGTGTGTGGTGGATCTGGCGACGATGCGCGAGGCCGTTGCGGACCTGGGAGGTGACCCCGAGAAGATCAATCCATTGGCGCCGGCCGAACTCGTGATCGATCATTCCGTAATCGCCGATGTCTTCGGTCGGCCGGACGCGTTGGAACTCAACGTCGACCTGGAATACCAGCGCAACCGCGAGCGCTACCAGTTTCTGCGGTGGGGACAGACCGCATTCGACGAGTTCAAGGTCGTACCACCCGGGACCGGGATAGTCCATCAGGTCAATATTGAGAGCCTGGCAAGAGTGGTGATGGTTCGAGGTGGACAGGCCTACCCCGACACCTGCGTCGGCACAGACAGCCACACCACCATGGTGAACGGCCTCGGCGTGCTCGGCTGGGGCGTGGGCGGGATCGAGGCTGAGGCCGCGATGCTCGGCCAGCCGGTATCCATGCTGATCCCCCGGGTGGTCGGATTCAAGCTGCACGGGCAGTTGCCCGCGGGCGCGACGGCCACCGATCTCGTGTTGACCATCACCGAACTATTGCGGGCACACGGGGTGGTGGGCAAGTTCGTCGAGTTCTACGGCGAAGGTGTTGCCTCGGTCTCGTTGGCCAACCGGGCGACGATCGGGAACATGAGTCCCGAATACGGCTCCACCGCGGCCGTCTTCCCGATCGACGAGGAGACATTGGCGTACCTGCGGTTGACCGGGCGTGGTGAGGAGCAGATCGAACTGGTCGAGGCCTACGCCAGAGCGCAAGGACTCTGGCACGATCCGACTGCGGAGCCTCGCTATTCGGAGTATCTGGAGTTGGACCTAGGCACCGTGCAGCCTTCGCTGGCCGGGCCCAAGCGTCCGCAGGACCGGGTCCTGCTGGCGGAAGCCGCCACCAAATTCGCGGAGGCACTGCCCGCCTACACCGCTGAACCGGCCGCCACAGTCGACCTCACCATCGACGGACAGCAGGCCACCATCGGCCACGGCGCGGTGGTCATCGCCGCCATCACATCCTGCACCAACACCTCGAACCCTTCGGTGATGTTGGCCGCGGGCCTCGTCGCCAAACGCGCTGTGGAACGTGGCCTGACCGTCAAGCCCTGGGTCAAGACGACGCTGGCACCGGGTTCGAAGGTTGTCACGGACTACTACCAGAAGTCCGGACTCGACGTCTACCTGAACAAGCTGGGCTTCGACCTGGTTGGCTACGGCTGCACAACATGCATCGGCAACTCCGGTCCGTTGCCGGCCGAGGTCAGTGCGGCGGTGAACGACGCCGACCTAGCCGCAGTGTCGGTCCTCAGCGGCAACCGCAACTTCGAAGGCCGGATCAATCCGGACGTGAAGATGAACTACCTCGCCTCGCCGCCGCTGGTAGTCGCATACGCCCTCGCGGGTCGGATGGACGTCGACATTGTCCAGACGCCGCTGGGGGTCGACTCCGAAGGTGTCGACGTCTACCTGCGGGACCTCTGGCCATCGGCGGAGGAGGTCGCCGACGTGGTGGCGGCCAGTATCGATGCCGATATGTTCACCGCCAGGTACGCCGACGTCTTCGCCGGCGATGCCCGCTGGACGACCCTCGAGACGCCATCCGGCGCTACCTTCGCGTGGGACCCCAACTCCACCTACGTGCGCAAGCCTCCCTATTTCGACGACATGGCAACGGAACCCGCCCCGGTCACCGACATCGTCGGGGCGCGGGTGCTGGCCAAGTTGGGTGACTCCGTCACCACCGACCACATCTCTCCCGCGGGCGCGATCAAGGCTGACAGTCCGGCGGGGGACTATCTGGCCGAGCACGGAGTCGCCCGCAAGGACTTCAACTCCTACGGGTCCCGACGGGGTAACCACGAGGTGATGATCCGGGGGACATTCGCCAATATTCGGTTGCGCAATCAACTCGTGCCTGGAATCGAGGGCGGATTCACCGTCGACTTCACTGATTCGGCGAGGCCTACCAGCACGATCTACGCGGCCGCCCAGGCATACGCTGCCGAGGCCATTCCGCTGGTGGTGTTGGCAGGCAAGGAATACGGGTCCGGCTCCTCCCGGGACTGGGCCGCCAAGGGGACGGCCCTGCTCGGGGTCAAAGCCGTGATTGCCGAATCCTATGAACGCATTCACCGCTCCAATCTGATCGGGATGGGGGTGCTGCCGTTGCAGTACCCGGCGGGCACAACGGCGGAGTCACTCGGCCTCAGCGGCGACGAAACACTGTCGATCCGTGGCGTCGAGGAACTCAACGCCGGCCGAACGCCAGCCACTGTGGCGGTCACCGCGGTCGGAACCGGCGGGGAGCGGATCGAGTTCGATGCCCTGCTGAGGATCGATACCCCAGGGGAGGCGGACTACTACCGCAACGGCGGCATCCTGCAGTACGTCCTCCGTTCACTGCTGTCCTAGCGCGCCGATGCCTGCTGAGCGGCCCGTGGACCGGCAGGCGCGGTCGGCCGTCCCGACCGGGTGGCCGGCCGAGCTGGCGCCGCCGGAGTCGGACGATTTCGAGGCCGACGCTGTCGGCTGGCTACTCGACAATGCACCGCCGGAGTTCCGGGCACACCCGGTGTTCCGACGACACCCGTTGGCGTTGGCGACGGTGGTCCAGCATTACGTGGCCGGGGCCCTGGCGGCCTCTCGACAGGCCTACGCAGGGGTTCGGCGGGAACTGGGCGAGGTGCTCACGCCGCAGACAGTCACAGAGGTTTTGACGGCGTTGGAGCATGAGGGTGTCAGATTGGCCCGACTCGATCGGGAGCTGGGCCTGGTCGCGGCCGCACTCGAGGGGCGTCGCTGGGTGCCCCGGCTGTGATCTGGGCCTAGACTTGGGTCCCGCCTCGGCGGGTTCAGGATGGAACGCGACGGGTATCGGCGAGAGGACTGGCGTGGCTCATATCCAGGACGTGTCAGGGCCGACCGATCTGGTGGGGATGTCGGAGCCGGACCTAGTCGAGTTATCGGCAGATATCAGGGCATTCCTGGTCGACAGGGTGTCCCGAACCGGTGGTCACCTCGGCCCAAACCTGGGTGTGGTCGAACTGACCATCGCCCTGCACCGGGTGTTCCGCTCACCCCAGGACGCGATTCTGTGGGATACCGGACACCAGACGTACGTGCACAAGATCCTGACTGGCCGTGCGGCCGAATTTGATCGGCTTCGCCAGCCCGGTGGCCTCTCCGGATACCCATCCCGAGCGGAGAGCCCGCACGACATCATCGAGAATTCCCATGCATCGACCTCACTGTCGTACGCGGACGGCCTGGCGAAGGCGTGGCAGCGCGCCGGGGAGTCAGGACATCGGCATGTGGTGGCCGTGATCGGTGACGGCGCGTTGACCGGTGGGATGGCCTGGGAGGCGTTGAACAACATTGCCGGTGCTCCGGACCGGCAGGTGATCATCGTCGTCAATGACAACGAGCGGTCCTACTCGCCGACGATCGGCGGAGTCGCGTCCCATCTGTCGACGCTGCGCACGACTGATGGCTATGAGCGGTTCCTCGATTGGGGTAAGAGAATCCTGTCCGGAACGCCGGTGCTGGGCCGGCCCGCCTACGGCACGCTGCATGGAGTCAAAAAGGGCATCAAGGACATCGTGGCGCCGCAGGGAATGTTCGAGGACCTCGGGTTGAAGTACATCGGTCCGGTCGACGGTCACAGCATCATCGATATGGAATCGGCTTTGATCAGGGCCCGCAACTTCAATGGCCCGGTGATTGTGCACGCGATAACGGAAAAGGGACGCGGCTACGCCCCCGCCGAGGCGGACGAGGCCGACCGGTTCCACGGTGTCGGTGTGATCAATCCGGACACGGGAGAGCCGGTCAAGGGTGCCGGACCGACCTGGACCTCTGTCTTCGGCGAGAAACTGGTCGAGATCGGCGGGCACCGACCCGATGTGGTCGCGATCACTGCGGCCATGCTGGCTCCCACCGGGCTTACCCCGTTCGCACAGGCCTATCCCGACAGGGTCTTCGACGTCGGAATCGCCGAACAGCACGCGGCAGCATCGGCGGCTGGGATGGCTTATGGGGGCTTACATCCGGTGGTGGCGCTGTACGCCACCTTCCTGAACAGGGCCTTCGATCAAGTGTTGATGGACTGCGCTCTGCATCGCGCCGGGGTCACCTTCGTCCTCGATCGGGCCGGTGTCACCGGCGACGATGGCGCCAGCCACAACGGGGTCTGGGACATCTCGATGCTGTCATTCATCCCCGGCGTCCGGGTGGCAGCACCTCGGGATGGGCAAACCCTGCGAACGCAACTGGACCAGGCTGTCGAGGTCGCCGACGGACCGACCGTGGTCCGTTACCCCAAGGGTGGGTTGCCGGCAGACATCGCGGCGGTGGACTCGCACGGTGGGATGGATGTCCTCGCACGGCTCGGCCTTCCACAGGTGCTGCTTGTGTCGGTGGGTGCGATGGCAAACCGCTGCCTGGCCGCAGCCGATTTGCTCGCCGCCACCGGCACGGGCGTGACAGTGATTGATCCAGGTTGGATCCTGCCCGTGCCGTCGACCCTGCCGTCGATCGCGGCGGAGTACGACGTTGTGATCACGGTGGAAGATGGGTCGCGTGCGGCCGGCTTCGGCGCCGCGACCGCGGCGGCACTCTCGGCCGCCGGCGTTCACCAACCGCAACTGTCGTTGGGTATCGATCAACGCTTCCTCGCCCAGGGCAGGCGCGAGCAGATTCTCGACGATGCTGGGCTTTCGGGGGAGGGAATCGCGGCGTCCAGTCGCGCTCTGCTCGCCTCGCTGCGGCGAACAGAGTTGCCTGCCTAGTCCGGGCAGGCCGCTCCCACTACTGGCGTTTACTCGATTCTTACTCACCGTCGAACCGGCTCTGACCTGCGCGTCTGCGGACTGCGATGTGCCAGTCGGGGGGTCCGCGGGGGGTCGTCTCGGGAGCCGACCTATCTTCGTACAGCGGATTCAACGCGGAAACGCACCATAGTAAAGGATTCTTCGCAGTCGAGTGGTCAAGAACAGGAAAATCTTGTGCCGCCCACCTCGCAGGATCCGGAATCGGTGCACTGCCGCGGAGTCCACAGTCCTGTTGTCGAGGCTAGGAAAGCAATGACCAATCGCTGTCATACCCCCGCAGGTTCAGACCATTCGGACAACGTTGAGACCTCGAGTGGATCGTTGATCGATCGACGTTCGCGCACCCGGCTGTTCGCCGCCGGACTGGCGGGCGTCTGCGTGGCCACCGGACTCGGCGTGCTCGGGACGACACCGGCCGCAGCGAACTACCCCGAGCCGGCTCCGACTGCCGGCTCCGGCGTCTCGGCGAAGTCCTATCCCAGCGAGAAGGCGCCTTGGTGGTGCCGGTCTGTGCCGGCCCCGAGCGACACCCTTCGGGTGTCCGCAGTGGTCGGCCAGTTGTGTCGCGACGCGACCAAGCAGGCCTCCACACCAGAGGCGGCCGCGGCGATCAGGTACGCCTTCAAGTACCTGGGTGCCGAGTACAGCCAGTGGAACCGCAACTCGGTCAATCCGCCGGTGTTCGACTGCTCCAGCATGGTGGGGCGGGCCTTCCAGGCCGCCGGGGCCCGGATCAAGCGGGGGAGCCGAATTGACGACTTCTACCCCGGGTTCGGCTGGACGGGTGCCTACACCACCAGCGCCACGGCCGGTACGAACCTGGTCCGGATGGCTCCCAATACACCTCTGCGCGCCGGCGACATCCTGATCCAGTTCGACGGGTCGAACCCGGCCAATTCCTACGGGAACAACGGACATGCCCAGCTCTACCTGGGGATGCACAAGTTCAACGGTCGGCGGACCGCTGCTCCGCTGGTGATCCAGTCCTCGGGGCGGTTGAACATCAAGACTTACAGCTGGGGCAACGGTTGGTTCGGAAACGAGTGGCACTTCCGGTATCACTCCTTGAACCAGAAGCCGAAGCCCAAGCCGAAGCCTGCGCCCAAGCCTGCACCGAAGCCCGCGCCCAAGCCTGCCCCCAAGCCGACCCCCACGGTCAGCCCTGCGCCGCAGCCGAGTGCCTCGGATACGGTGGCAGCGTCTGCGACTGGCTGACGCCTCACAATTGAGCCGAACCCGTCACTCGACCACCGTAATCAGTGGTAGTGGCGGGTTCGGTCGTGAACGGTAAAGATCTCTTGAGTTTGGGTGCATCGACCCGGGTCGGTTGGCACCGTTGGATCTGACCTCGCCCCCGCCGAGGACAGCGTTGTCGGTCCCGGTGGGTGTCGCACAACAACGATTGGATGCGCGGATGACAGGGCACGACGTCAGACCTTCGGCAGGCCCGAGCCTGGGCCGCCCGCTGCGCTTCCGCCTCGCGGTCGCTGGTGCCGGCTGTGCCACCATCGCCTCGGTGCTGGCTGGTGCCGGACCGGCGGCCGCGAACTACCCACCCGCCCCTGAAGGTTCCGGTCGGGTTGGCGTCAAGGCCTACGGCAACGAGGTGGCGCCCACCTCTTGCGGCGGCTGGAACTCCAGTGCCAGCGTGCCGGTGTCCCTGTCGGTGGCCGCGGTCTGCGCCAAGGCAACGGCCAGCGCACCTACGACTGAAGCGCGGCGAGCGCTGATGTACGCGTTCAAGTATCAGGGTGCCGGGTACAGCCAATGGAACCGTGATTCGCTGAACCCGCCGATGTTTGACTGTTCAAGCATGATCGGACGCGCCTACCGGGCGGCTGGCGCGAAGATCAAGCGGTATTCCAGCGGCGAGGTAATGAACTTCTACCCCTACTTCGGTTGGACCGGCGCCTACACCACCGATGCATATCAGGGCACCAACCTGATGCGGCTTGCTTCGAATGCGCCGATGGTCCCCGGCGACATCATCATCCAGTTCAACGGCTCCAACCCGGCGAACTCCGCGGGTAACGCCGGTCACGCGCAGATGTACCTGGGCACGATCGGCGGCTCCAGGTTGGTGATCCACTCTTCTGGTGGCGGCCTGAAGGTCGTCAAATACGGCAATGGCTGGTTCAGCAACGAGTGGCACTTCCGCTACAAGTCGCTGAC